>JAPOZE010000091.1:0-562 GCA_026706225.1 Acidobacteriota bacterium | reverse complement strand
CGGGAGGGCGGCGACGCCGGCCTCCCGGTCCCGGGAGAACCCGTCGGTCGTCCGGGCGACCGACTGGTAGAGCGCGGTCGCCTCGTCGGCCTTCATGGCCATGCGCAGCACGGCGCTCCGCAGCAGCCCCAGGCGCGGATAGGGCGCCGCGATCTCGTCGGTCAGGAACTCGTTGGCCGAGAAAAGCTGGTTCACGCCATGGCGCAACCAGGTGTCGAAGACGCCGGCGCGCTCGACCAGCTCGCCGACCAGCCGGCCGTCTCCGGCGGAGCGGGCGTGGTGCCAGGCGCGCAGGAACTGCCCCCGCCGGGCCAGCGCTCGCGCGATGCCGGCGTGCAGGGTTCGCTTCTGTTGCGGGTCCTCCCGGGTCAGCAGTTCGACGCAGTGGTCGCGGGCCAGCGGGTGCAGGCGCCGCACATTGCCTTCCTGGCCGATGGGGGCCAGCAGGCCGTCGAGCGACCACAGCCCCGAGATCCGAACGCGCGCGTCGCTGGTGCCCAGCACCTCGTCCACCACTTCCGGATCGATCCAGTCGAAGACCGCCAACTGGCAGACGAAAGCG
>JAPOZE010000424.1 GCA_026706225.1 Acidobacteriota bacterium | reverse complement strand
CGTCAACGGTGTGCCCTCGCTCTCCTTCAGCAATGCCTTCCCGGCCCCTGGGACGGGCGCCACTTCGCTGCAGTCGCCGCAAGCCATTCTGCTCAACACCCGAACCGAGAACTGGCCCACCGACAAGCAGTGGAACCTCACCCTCGAGAGGGAGCTGGGCAGCGGCATGACCGGCCGACTTTCCTACGTGGCCTCCAAGGGGACCCATTGGCCCTACAACGTCAACGTGCAAATCCCCCGGGCCAGCACCATTCCCTTCACCGCCTCCCGAAGGGTATTCTATGGGAGGGGGCTGAATGGTGCGGACGTCTACCAATCCATCACCGACTACCGCCTGGGTGGAAACTCCAACTACCACGGTTGGGAAGCCGAGTTGCTGCGGCAGTTCTCCAGCGGCCTCTATCTTCGGGCCTGGGCCGAGTACCGGTCCATTATCAATGACGTCGAAGGCGGTCGGTTCGGCTGGGTGGGTCCCGGCGGCTTCGCCACCGAGGATCCCTACAACCGCTCCCGCGACAAGGGCTGGACGGATGGCAACCTCCCCTTCCGGTCTCGCGTGGTCGCCGTCTATTCCTTGCCCCTCGGCAAGGGAGAGCGGTACCTCTCGGGGGCCTCTGGCGTGATCAACCAGTTGGTCAGCCAGTGGACGGTTACGCCTATCCTCACCATGAACATGGGCGGCCGCAGCACCCCGAATTTCGGGGGTTTCGATTCACCCAACGTCGGCCGTTCGGGAGGCCGTCCGGACATTCAGCCGGGCTGCAACCCCAACGGATTCGGGGACAACACCGTTCCCTACACTTCCTATTGGAACTCCTCCTGCTTCAGCATTCCGCGGAGTGGAACCTACGGAACGGCGACCCGGGGCCTCTTGCACCAGCCGCGGGATCCTCAGTTCAACATGAACGTCTTCAAGGTGTTCCCGTTGACGCCTTACGAGAATGGCCCCTATTTCAAGCTGGAGGCCTATATCACCAACGTGCTGAACCACACCAACCCCAGCGGGCCCAATTCTCTGACCTTCAATGATCCGAGATTCGGGCAGTATGCCGCCAGTTGGCACACTCGGAGAGTATTCTTCCGCTTGCGTCTCGGATTCTAGGAAGCCGAGTGAGTTGTTCTCACGCCAGGCAGTCGATCTTCGGCTGCCTGGCTTTTTTTTTGCTCCAGGATTGATTTTCGGTCGTACATCCCCCCGCTGGCACCGATTGCCGCTCGATTACCCGTTTGGTATACTTTCATTAGTCTTATTGCCCTTGGGCCCCTTTCCAAACGACTCAACATTCCATGGCGCCGCGCTTCAGAATCCCTGTCCTGCTGACCCTCTGCTGTCTTCTTTGGGTGGTCCCCGGCACCCGTGCGGCCGAAGAGGACCAGTCGAAGCAGGAACCGGAAGCGATGTGGCTGTTTCCCCTGGGGGGACAGCGCGGGACCGCCCTGGAGGTCGAGATCCGGGGGAAGGGTCTGCAGTCGGCCTATGCGGTGGTTGCCGAGGAAGAGGGAATTCGGACCGAGTTCCGCGCGGTTGAAGAGATTGTGGAAGAAAGCGAGGAAGGGCCCGAAAAGAAGAAGGAGCCGGAGTACCGGGTGCGGGTGGGCGTGGAAATCGATGCGGCGGCCCGCCCGGGGAACCACTGGTTGCGGGTGGTCACTCCCAGGGGAATCAGCGACCGGGTCCAATTTCGGGTGAACGCGGACCGTGTGGTCCGGGAGTCGGCCGATCCCCATGACCAACCCCACAGGGCCCAGGCGATCGACTACCCGGTGGTGGTCAACGGGCAGATCGACACGCCCGCCCAGATGGATTTCTACCAGGTTGAGGTTGCCGGGGAGCAGGAGCTCCTGTTTGAAGTGACCCGCAGCCAGGAATCGGCGGCCAACGTCTTTCGCTCCCAGATTTCGATCCATGCGCGCCGGGGAAGCTGGTTCGATCCCGATCGGGTGGTGCGCCTGGCGTTCAGCGACAAGGACCGGGGAGATCGCGTCATCGCGGACCGGGACCCCAGGCAGAGAACCGGGACTCGAGTCAGCCTGCGGCACCGGTTCGCTGAGGCGGGCCGCTACTTTGTGGAGGTCGGCTCGCTGGGTGGGCAGGCGAAGGCCGGCTTCGTCTATCAGTTGCGGGTGGCCTCGCCTGACCGACCCTCCCATGAAGCTCCGGGGCTGCGGGACTGGAGCGAGCGGAGTTTCGTGCGGAAACTCACCGGTGACCGGCTCAAGCAGTTGTGGTCGAGGGGTGTCCGGGACGATCGGCCGGCCTTGGAGAACGAGCCGGAGGGCGGCCAGGAAGACGAAAGCTCCAAGGAGCCCGATCCGGCCCAACTCGACCTCGAGCTCTCCGACCCGGCCATTGCCCTCGGCGTCCACTCGGAAAAGGAACCCGGGGACCGGCTGGAAGACGCCGTCGAGATTCCGGTGCCGTCAATCGTCGAGGGGGTGGTGCAGCACCCGGGGGACAGCGACCTGTTCAGGTTCAAGGTCCACGCCGGACAGAAGCTGGCCTTCGAGGTCGAGACTCCCCGGGCCACCCGGCCCGATTTCAACCCCCTGCTGCAAATCATCGATTCCCGGGGACAGGACCAGTTCAGCAGCCTGCGGCGAACCGAGAAGTACAGGAGTGTCACGGCCGTTCACCTGGTCTCGGTGGATGCCAAGGTGATCGGCACCTTTGAAAAAGGGGGCGACTACTACCTGAGGGTAAGGGATGTGACTCTCAGGAAGGGCGATCCCGGATTCCGCTACCGGGTGCTGGTCCGGCCGCAGATCCCCCATGTCGGTGACATTCACCTGGAAACCCGGACGCGAGACTTCGAGGACGGCCGGGTCGATCCCCACCGAGTCAACCTGTTGGCCGGGACAGCCGCCAAGCTCACCTTGATCATGGAGCAGGAAGAGGGTTTTTTCCTGCCCTCCAATCAGATTGCGGTGTCGGTCGAAGGCCTGCCGGCAGGGGTCGAGGCTCTTGCCGGCGCCAGCAGCTACAGGTTGCCGGGAGGTCCCAGGCCCCCGGTCATCAAGGGGGCGGACCACCACCTGCCCAAGGTCCAGACCATCAGCGTGGTGCTTCATTCCCGGGAGGATGCGGCGCCTACCCATCTTCCGGCCTGGATCACGGTGACCGCCCGGCCGATTGTCGGGGGCCGGCTCGGTCCCAAGCTGACGGTCAAGAAGATTCCACTGGCCATCCTGGATCCCAATCCTGAAAGAAAGCTCAGCCAACTGGCGAGTCGGCCAGCCGGGGGTGAAAGATAACACGCATGGAATCAAGATCCTGCAGGACGACCACCGCCAGCCGCCGAACGCCGGCCGCTCTCACTGCGATATTGGCCCTCGGGGCAGTTTGTTTTCTGGCCGCCTTGGCCCAGGCTGCCGAGGCTGGGGAAGCCGCTCGGGGAGCGTCGCCCCAACCGTCGTCACTTCGCCTGGTGCCCTCCGAGGTTCGGCTGCAGGGGGCCGATGCCTCGCAGCAATTTCTGGTGATGGGAACCTTCCCGGATGGCCTGGAGCGCGACCTCACCGCCCAGGCCGATTTTTCCGGCTCCAAGGCCGGATTGATCCGGTTCGCCGCCCACAGCCGCATCCAGCCGCTGGCGGACGGCGACCTGGTCCTTACGGCCCGGGTGGCGGGCCGGGAAGCCACCAGCACCATTGCCATTCGGGGTTCCCAGGAGAAGCGCCCCTTCAGCTTTCCTCGCGATATCGGGTCGCTGCTGACCCAACAGGGTTGCAACAACACCACCTGCCACGGCGCCGTTCCCGGACAGGGCGGTTTCAAGCTCTCCACCAATGCCACCTATCCGCGGGACGACTACAAGTGGATCGTGGAGGGAGGGAAGTTCGAGGTCCTCACGGCCGAAATGGAGGAACCTCCCCATCCTCGGGTGGATCTGAAGAATCCGGAGAAGAGTCTGATTCTGCAGAAGGCCACTCTCCGGGTGCCTCACGGAGGCGGGCTCCGCTTCGGCTCCGACTCCCCCCAGTACTCCAGGATCCTCCAGTGGGTCCAGTCGGGGGCGCCTTACGGCGAGGAAGGCGAGTCGGAGAACATCCAGATCGAGAGCCTGGAAGTCCATCCCCGGGAAAGCGCGCTGGATCTGGACGGCACGCAGCAGATTCTGGTCACGGCCCACCTCAGCGACGGCCGGCGAGAGGATGTCACCCGGCAGGTCGTCTACGAGTCCATCAACCGATCGGTGGTGGACGTCGACGAAGGGGGCCTGGTCAAGGCCCACAAGACCGGAGAGACCAGCGTCCTGGTTCGAGCGCCGGGCCGGGCCGCGGCCGTCCGCTTCGGCGTGATCGCCGATCCGCTTCCCAGCTATCCCGAGGTGCCGGAAAACAACTTCATCGACCGGCATGTCTTCGCCAAGCTGAAGAAATTCAACATCGTCCCCTCCGAGCTCTCCGGCGACGCCGAGTTCCTCCGGCGGGTCTGTCTGGACTTGACCGGGACCTTGCCGCCCCCCAGCCGGGTCCGCGAATTCCTGGCTGCCAAGGATCCCGACAAGCGCAACCGGGTCATCGAGATCCTCCTGAATTCGCCCGAGTTCGAGGAGTTTCTCTTCTTTCGGTACGGGGAGATCTTCCGCTGGTACGGCGGCGCCACCCAGTTGGGCAAGGATACCCAGCTCTATGGCGAGTGGTTGAGACAGAGCATCGCCATCAACAAACCCTACGACCAACTGGCGGTGGACAGGATTGCGGCCCAGGGCTACGACGGTCCCTCCCGCTTCTTCTACCAGTTGCGGTTCATCATTCCGCCGGCGGAAATGATTGCCGAGCAGGTGAGGATCTACCTGGCCCGGAGGCTGGACTGCGCCCGCTGCCACAACCATCCTTTTGAAGCCTGGAGCCAGGATCAGTTCTGGGGGATGGCCGCCTTTTACGGCAGGATGGTGGATCTGCGGGATTCGGTCATGGACGACTCCCTGCTGGTGGACGACCCCGCCCTCGAGGACCAGGTGGTTCATCCCAGGACCAAGAAGGTGGTCCAACCGCGCTTTCTGGACGGGCGGGAATTGCCGGAAGGCGAGCGAACCGATCTGCGGATGAAACTGGCTCAGTGGATCGTGTCCCACCCCTATTTCGCCGAAGCCTTTGTCAATCGCGTCTGGGACTGGTTCCTGGGCAAGGGGATCGTCGATCCTGTCGACGACTTCCGCTCCACCAATCCGCCCACCCACCCGGAATTGCTCAAGGCCCTGGCCGAGGACTTCCGGGTCAACGGTCATGACGTGAAGCACCTGATGCGGGTGATCGTCCAGTCCAGGACCTACCAGTTGTCGGGCATCCCCAACGAGTCCAACCGGGGCGATCGCTTGAACTTCTCTCACGGGCTGCCGAAGCCGCTGCCGGCGGCGGTGCTGCTGGATGCCATCTCGCAGGTGACCGAGGTTCCCGAGACGTTCGCCAGCGGCGATCGGGGCTTTGCCTCGGGAACTCGGGCCATCGCCCTGATGCCGAGCATGCCCTCTCAGTTCATGGACGTCTTTGAACGCAATGAGCGCAAGACCCTCCCCGAAGGCAAGCCCGAACCCGCCCTGGCCCAGGCCTTGCACATGTTGACGGGGAAGACCTTTACCGAAAAGCTGGCGCGAGAGGGCGGGCGGGTGGACCGGCTGCTCCGGAGCGGGGCCGAAGACGGCGAAATCGTCGACGAGCTCTATCTGGCCGCCCTGTCACGGTTTCCCACGGCCGAGGAGCGGACGCGGCTGGAAGAAATGATCGCCGAGCGCCCTCGAAGAGAAGCCATCGAGAGCCTGACCTGGGGTCTAATTAGTTCTCGACAATTTTCGCACAATCATTGATAATCGGGGATCGGTAAGCTCCATGATAATCGGGGGTTCGGGCAGTTCTGCCTAAATCTTTGTGCGCAGCAACTTTGGGGGATCGTGATGAACCTGCCGGAATGTTTTTCCTGCACCGGAGGCAACTTTGAGCGGCGCCAGTTCCTGAGGGTGGGCGGCCTGACGTTCCTCGGCGTTACGCTGAGCGATTACTTCAGGCTGACCGACACGCTGGCCGCCACCGGCACCGGTGCGCGCAAGAAGGCCGAGTCGGTCATTCTCATCTGGCTTTCCGGCGGTCCGCCCCACATGGACATGTGGGATCCCAAGCCCAACAGCAATTTCAAACCCATCTCGACCAACGTGGCCGGGATTCAGATTTCCGAGACGCTTCCACGGGTGGCGCGTCACATGGACAAGTTGTCCATCATCCGCTCCATGCACAGCGAGGAGGGGAATCATCCCGAAGGCACCTATTATGGGATGACCGGGCATCGCCCCAGTCCGGCCTTCCGTTTTCCCAGCCTGGGGTCGATCGTCTCCCGGGAGCTCGGTGGGCAGAACAATATCCCGCCCTACGTGGTCACGCCGCCCCTCTCCTACGGGCACTCCTACATGGCCGGAAACATGGGTCCCCAGTACAACCCCATGATCGTTCCCGATCCCAGCAAGGAAGATTTCAAGATACCCGATCTGACTTTGCCGAAGTCGCTCTCCGCCGAACTGCTTCAGGACCGTCAATCCTTCCTGAAGGTGGTCGATCACTATTACCGGCAGCAGGAGGAGTTTGCCCGATTCAGCAAGATGGACACTTATCAGGAGCAGGCCCTGAGAATGATCCTCTCGCCCAACGTCAAGAAGGCCTTTGACCTGTCGGCAGAGCCGGACCGGGTGCGGGAAGCCTACGGCAAGACGCGCTTTGGACAGTCGGTCCTGCTGGCCCGCCGCCTGGTGGAGGCGGGCTGCCGCTTCGTGACCGCCGAGGGCTTCAACCACAGCGAATGGGATATACACTTCGACAACGACAAGTTACTGTCGGAGAATCTGGCCCCTCGCTTCGATCAAGCGCTTTCGATGCTGCTGACCGAACTGGAGGAGAGGGGTCTTCTGGAGACGACGGTCGTCATGGCCATGGGCGAATTTGGACGAACTCCGAAAATCAACGCCAGAGCCGGCCGAGATCACTGGGCCCATTGCTGGTCCATGGTGTTGGGAGGTGGCGGAATCAAGGGCGGCCAGATCGTGGGCGCCAGCGACGAGCGCGCGGCCTACGTGGCCGAGCGCCAGGTGACCATCGGCGATCTCTTCGCCACGGTTTACAAGGCCTTGGGGGTGGATTGGACCAAGACCTATACCGGTCTGGACGGTCGGCCTCTCTACATCGCCAATTCCATCGGGGACAAGCAGGGCCATCCGGTTCACGAGCTCGTCTAGCCCGACTCAGGCGACCGCAGGGTCGGGTCCGTCCCGGTGAGGGTGTGCGCCGATCGCCTTTTTCGCCGCCGCACCTGCCGCCCGTTCCTTTCCTGATTCCCAATTCCATTTCCGGGGCCCACAGTTCTCATCGGGGTGCGCTCGCGGGGCAAGTACGCCCATTGAGGCCAGTTCAGGCTCGAGAAGGATTTTCACTTCCCGGATGAAGAGGAGGTCAAGGTGAAGCAGGTCTCAGGGTTGCTCTTCATCATTGTGGTGCTGACCGCCGGGGGGCTTTGGGCCAAGGAAGCCCCGGAGAATCGGAAGAGAAATCCGCAGCTGCTCTCCATGACACCCATGGGCGGTCCGCCGGGTTCCTCCCTGGAATTCCGAGTGCGCGGAGAAGATCTGGAGGGGATTCGGTCCGTCTGGTTGGATTGCGATCGTTTGACCGCCAAAGTGAAGGCGGTCAAGGAGATCAAGCTCGAAAAGGCCAGGTTTTCGAGAAAGACTTATGCCCCGGGACAGGAGGTGTTTCTTCAGGTCGATATCGCCGAGGATGCCGCCCCGGGTGCTTACTCCCTCCGACTCCTCACCGAATGGGGGCTGTCGGGGCCGGTGACGTTGGTGGTCAGCGACGAGGAGGTCGTTCAGGAACAGCCGGAACCTCACCAGGACCCCGAGAGCGCTCAGTTGCTGGAGCTGCCGGCTAATATCAATGGCAGGATCGGCCGGAACGGGGAGGTGGATTTCTACGCCTTCGACGTGCTCGAGAGCCAGGAGCTGCAGTTCGAAGTCCTGGTTGCCGGCGGAATCCTGTCGGGCTCTCCCATTCACTTCCGGGATCCGGAACTGATTCTCTACCAACCGTCCCAGGGTTGGTTCCAGGGCAAGGCCAGGCGCCTGGAAACCCGCGTGGAATCCACCATCTTTCTCCTGCCGAAGGAGGGCGGGATCCTGAAGCCGCGGCTGCGGCACCGCTTCGGCAAACCGGGCCGTTACCTGGTGGCCGTGGGAAGCCTGGCTCAAAAAGGAGGTCCCGGACATAACTACCAGTTGCGGATCGCACCGGTCGGCCCATCCCCCCGGCAGGGCCAGGACCACTGGACCCGTTACCGTCCGGCCCATGATGCCCTCCTGCTCGACTGGCGGGAGAGAGGCTTCGGACGGGAGATCCGTTCGAGCCGGCTCCAACAACTCCGGGCCCGCGGCGGCGGCCACTCTGACCACAATGCCGTTGCGGCTTCGCCGGGAGAGGGAGCCAAGGAACCGCGACGCTCCGATGCCGGCCCCGGCGATCAGAGTCAGCCCCCAGCCGGGTATCCCTCGTTTGTGGAACCCGAACCCGACGAGACCCCGGAGTCGGCTTCGGCCATCTCACTTCCCGTCATTCTCGAAGGCAGGATCGATGCTCCCGGGGACCTGGACCACTTCCGCTTTGCGGTCGAGGCAGGGCAGGGAGTGGCTTTCGAGATCCAGACGGTGGACCGGATGTTTCCGGAACTCGGCCCCTGGCTGGAAGTGCTGGATTCTTCCGGTCAAACTATCTGTTCCAACATCTATCGGAGCGTGGAGAACAATTCCGCCTACTGGCAGAAGTTTCTCCAGTCCAAGACGATCTTTACCTTCGAGGAAGCGGGCGACTACATCTTGCGGCTGAGGGACCTGACCTCCCGGAATGGGGGGAAGGGATTCACCTACCGGGTGCTGGTTCGGCCACAGGTGCCTCACATCGGGGTCGTAACCCTGGCGGGCGGAGACCACATCAACCTGGTTCCTGGTGAAGCCAGGACCCTGAAGCTGACCCTGGAGAGGGAAGAGGGGTTGGAGCATATGGTGGCGCTGCACTTGGAGAATCTTCCCCAGGGAATTCAAGTGCTCCCGACAGTCGTCCCGGAGGAAAAAACGGGAAAGGCCAAGGGTCCGCGCAACGAAGTCCACCGGGAGCGGTTCTTCCCTCGGAAGCAGCAAGTGTCCTTGACTCTGCTGGCGGAGGGTAACGCTGCGAAGCCCTTGCACCCTCATCGCGTAAGATTGGCTGCCCGAGTGGTGGCGGAGGGACGGCCGAGTCAACCCTTTCCCCTGAAGGATCTCTTGCTGACGGTGGTCGACCCCGGCATGCCCAAGACGGTCAGTCAACTTGCGTCGGGAGATTAGCCGCGTCCCCGCCCCCGACGACGGGGCGGATCAGTTTTTTCTGTTGTATCAATCAAGGCAGCGGCGATGTTCATGATGTCAGCCACGCGCAATAGGCCCTTCCGGGCGAGCCTCATTGCCGGCTTCCTCGGCCTGGCCGTCAGCCTGTTCGGGTCCCTTGTTTCGGGCCCTGCCCTGGCCGAGGATCGAAAAGCATCCTCGGAGATGGTCTCCCTGCGCCTGGTTCCGGAACAGGTGGTGCTGTCGGGAGCCGGCGCCAGCCAGCGCGTTCTGGTGCTGGCGACGGGTGCCGACGGCCTGGAGCGGGAGGTGACGGCGCAGGCAAGCCTCTCGATTTCCCACCCCGAGGTCGCCAGCCTGGGTCCGGAGGCCAAGCTGGTTTCAATATCCGATGGAGAGACCACTCTCAGGGCGTCTCTGGGCGGACAGAGTGCCCTGGCCGCGGTCCGAACCAGCCAATCCGGGAGGACGGACCCCGTCAGCTTTGTCACCGATATTACCCGAATACTGACCAGGCAGGGTTGCAATGGCAGCAGTTGTCACGGGGGCGTGAAAGGCCGGGGCGGGTTTCGACTCTCCTCCAACGCCATGCATCCGGCTGAAGACTACGACTGGATCGTCCAGGGTGGCGGCTACCAGGTGCTCACCGACAAGCCCCGAGGCCCGCGAAATCCTCGCATCGACCGCGAAGCACCCGAAAACAGCCTCTTCCTGCTGAAACCGACCCTGGCCCAACCCCATGGCGGGGGGATGCGGTTCGAAAAGGGTTCCGCGGACTACCGGACGATCCTGAGCTGGGTTCGAGCCGGTGCTCCGTATGGCCGGGCCGTCGGGACGGATCCGGTAATCGAGAGACTGGAGGTATTTCCGGAAGAGGCGGTGGTGCTCCAGGACGGCCGCTACCAGATGCTGGTCACGGCTTATCTCTCCGACGGTCGCAGCCAGGACCTTACCGAGCAGGTTCGCTTTGAATCCTTGGATCGGGAGGTGCTGGAGGTGAGTTCCGGCGGCCGCGTGCAGGGCAGGCGCGTTGGTGAAGCGGTGGTCCTGGTTCGGGCGGCAGGCAAGGTGGGCCATGCCCGCTTCGGCGTGATCC
>JAPOZE010000055.1 GCA_026706225.1 Acidobacteriota bacterium | reverse complement strand
TGGCCGCCGGGTTAAGCCTTTTTCGAGATCGCCTGCAGCGGACCCTGCAGCTCCGGCTCAGTCAATTGCGCAACCGGGTGCTGGAGTTGTCGGCCAATCGTGCCTTCGAGTCAGCGCAGGGCCGCATCCGTTCGCAGCGACAGTGGTTGGACGAGATGGGCTTTCGTCTCAACAGGTGGCCTCGGAGCACCCTGAAGACGCGCCGGGAGGTCTGGCTCCTGACAGCCGAGCGCCTGGAACGCTTCAACCTGCGCCACCTGGTGACCCAAAGGCGAAAAGCCCTGAACCTGTCCGCCGAACGGGCCGCCACCCGGATTCGCTTCACCCTGCAAGCCCTTCAGGCTCGACTCTCGGCGCAGACCGGGACCCTGCGCAGCCTGGGCCCGGAGGCCGTGCTGAACCGGGGCTATTCCATCTGCCGGGACCCCGAGGGAGCCATTCTCAGAGACGCGGCCCGGCTGCAAACAGGAGATCCGTTCTCCGTTACTCTTTCCAAAGGGAATATCGCGGCGCGGGCGGAGCGCATCGAGACCTCCCGTGACCTCGGCAAGACAGCCGAGCAGGATGAGCCATGACCCAGACCCAATACAAAGACTTTGAGTCAGCCATGAAACGGCTTGAGGAAATCGTCAAGATCCTGGAGAGGGGCGAGCTGCCGCTGGCCTCCCTCCTGGAGATGTACGAGGAGGGAGTGAAGCTGCAGAATTTCTGCCAGGAGAAGCTTGACGA
Organism: Acidobacteriota bacterium; assembly: GCA_026706225.1. The sequence continues at coordinate 9,771 of JAPOZE010000055.1, read as the reverse complement.
AGCTGAACGCAAGGTCGAAATCCTGGTCCGCAAGAGCGAAGGCGCCCTGGCGCGGGAACCTTTTTCCGGCGACACGCAGCAATAGCCGACGATGAAGGAAAGGATTGACAAGCTGCTGCTGGCCCGCGGCCTGGCCCGGAGCCGTCATCAGGCCCAGGCCCTGGTCCTGGCGGGCTCCGTACTGGCTGACGAGCAGCGGATCGACAAGCCCGGGACCCGGGTGGATTTGACGTCGAGGCTTCGCCTCAAATCCGAGGGCAGGATCCATGTCTCCCGCGGAGGACGGAAGCTGGAGCACGCCTTGCAGCATTTTTCCATCGAGGTCGGGGAAAAGATCTGCCTGGATATCGGGGCCTCCACCGGCGGGTTTACCGATTGCCTGCTCCGACACGGGGCCGTCAGGGTCCATGCGGTCGACGTCGGGCACAACCAACTGGACTGGAAGTTGCGAAAGGATGGCCGGGTCCGCAGCCTGGAGGGCCTCAATGCCCGTTACCTGAAGTTTGAGGACATCGGAGAGACCGTTGACCTGATCACGCTGGACCTCTCCTTCATCTCGCTCTGCCTGGTTCTGCCCGTGCTCGATGTTTTCCAGAAGCCCGCAACCCGCGTCCTCTGCCTGGTCAAGCCGCAGTTTGAGCTGGGCAAGGGTCAGGTCGAGAAGGGAGGGATTGTCCGGGACCCTCAAAAGCACGACCTGGCCGTCCACAAGGTCAGCGCCTGCGCCAGGGATCTGGGGTATCGACTCCTGGGGACGGTGCCCTCCCCGATCCTGGGGGCCGAGGGAAACCGGGAGTTCTTCCTGGTGTTGGGTTCAGTCGCAGCGGCGACCTGTTGAAGCCGGCCATCCGGCTCGCATATAATCCAATCGTCTCCCCCAGGGACCTCCGTAATGCCCCCTTCCCACGATTGCGTTCTCATTCTGGACTTCGGCTCGCAGTACACTCAACTCATCGCCCGCCGGGTTCGGGAAGCCAACGTCTTCTGCGAAATCGTTCCCTTTGACCTGCCCCTTGAGCGGATCCGGCAGCGCCGGCCCCGGGGCATCATCCTGTCCGGTGGACCGGATTCGGTCTATGGAGACCAGGCTCCCCGTACTGGCGCCGAACTTTGGAAGCTGGCCACTCCCGTCCTGGGTATCTGTTACGGATTCCAGCTCCTGGCGTTGGAGCTGGGGGGGCAGGTCGAAGCGGCGGGCCGCCGCGAATCTGGTCTGGCGGAATTCAACCACGAGTCCGAAAGTCCATTGTTCCAGGGAATCAAGACCCGTTCCAACGTCTGGATGAGCCACGGAGATCACATCGTCCGGCTCCCTCCGGGGTTTCGCCCAACGGGCCTTTCCGCCAATGCCCTGGCCGCGGCCGAGAATCCGGACCGCTCCATCTTCGGTCTGCAGTTTCACCCTGAAGTGGCCCATACCGAAGAAGGCAAAGGGATACTGGAGAACTTTCTCTTCAGGATCTGCGAGTGCCGGGGGGATTGGACGCCGTCCCAATTCATCGAGGAGTCCATCGATCGCATTCGGCGGCAAGTCGGCCGGGGAAAAGCCATTTGCGCCCTCAGCGGGGGAGTCGACTCGACGGTGGCCGCCGTTCTGGTGGATCGGGCCATCGGCGAGAGTCTGACCTGCATTTTCGTCAACAACGGCGTGCTGCGGAAGAATGAGTACGCTCGAGTACTTTCCCGGATGCAAGACCAGTTGAAACTCCATGTCCGTGGAGTCGACGCCGGAGACCGATTCCTGCGGCGGCTGTCCGGCGTGACCGACCCCGAGCGAAAACGCAAGATCATCGGACAGGAATTCATCGCCGTCTTCGAGCAGGAAGCCCGCCGGCTGGGCCGAGTCGACTTCCTGGTTCAAGGGACGCTCTACCCCGATGTCATCGAATCGGTCTCGGTCAAGGGCCCCTCGGCCACCATCAAGTCCCACCACAACGTCGGGGGCCTGCCTGATACCATGAAGTTGAAGCTGGTGGAGCCCCTGCGCGATCTGTTCAAGGACGAGGTCCGCAACGTCGGCAGGCAGTTGGGCCTGGCCGAGGACGTGGTGGGGAGGCAACCCTTCCCGGGGCCGGGACTGGCTGTCCGCATCCTGGGAGAGGTGACCCCATCCAGGGTGAAGCTCCTTCAGGAAGCCGACGAAATCGTCGTCAGCGAGGTCAGGCAGGCCGGGCTCTACCCGGACATCTGGCAGGCCTTCGCCGTGCTGTTGCCCGTAAAGAGCGTCGGTGTCATGGGAGATGAACGCTCCTACGAGTACACCTGTGCGGTGAGGGCCGTGCACTCCAGAGACGGGATGACTGCCGATTGGGTCAAGCTGCCCTATTCCGTCCTGGAGAGAATCTCGACCCGTATTGTCAACGAAGTTCAAGGAATCAACCGGGTGGTCTACGACATCAGTTCCAAGCCGCCTGCCACCATAGAGTGGGAGTGAATCCCACTCCTGGTGTCCCGTATCAACCATAAACGCCGATGAACCCGGAAAACTTCGTTCACCTTCACCTCCATACCGACTACAGCCTGCTTGACGGCGCTTGCTCGGTCGAGCCGCTGATGAAGCGCCTGTCGGAACTCAAGATGCCGGCGGCGGCCATCACCGATCACGGCAACCTGTTCGGAGCCATGAACTTCTACAAGGCGGCTCACAAGCACGGCATCAAGCCCATCATCGGCTGCGAGGTCTACGTGGCGCGAGGAGCGGCCGGCGAACGCACGGGCGGCGACAAGTCCAACCACCACCTGGTCCTGCTCTGTGAAAACGCCACCGGCTACCGCAACCTGGTCAAGCTGGTGTCCCACGGTTTCCTGCAGGGCTTCTACTACAAGCCGCGCATCGACAAGGAACTCCTGTCCCGGCACCAGGAGGGGCTGATCTGCCTTTCGGCCTGCCTGAGCGGAGAGGTCTGTTCCAACCTGGCCGAGGGACACTACGACCAGGCCCGTCAAGTCGCGGGTGAATTCCAGGACATTTTTGGGAAAGACCGCTATTTCATCGAGCTTCAGGATCAGGGCCTGGAGATCGAACAGCGCATCAACCCCGAGCTGGTTCGGCTGGCCAGGTCCCTGGACATTCCCGTCGTCGCCACCAACGATTGTCACTACGTCACCCGACAGGACTCCCGCCCCCACGAGGTGCTGCTCTGCATCCAGACCGGCAAGACCATGAGCGACGGCAACCGCATGCGCTTCGCCACCGACCAGTTCTACGTCAAGAGCGCCCGGGAAATGGCGGACCTCTTCCGGGACCACCCGCAAGCCATCCGGCAAACTCTGGCCATCGCCGAACGCTGCCAATTTCAGTTCGAAGAAGCCGGCCAGACTTTTCCGCACTTCGAGGTGCCCGGAGAGAAGAGCCTGGACGAGTATTTCGAGCAGGTGTGCTGGGAGGGTTTCGAAGCCCGGGCCCCCTACTGGAAATCCCTGCAGGCTCGAGGAGAGCTGAAGCTCCCTCCGGAGGCTTACGAGGAGCGGCTCAAGCATGAAATCGGAATCATCAAGCAGATGCGCTACCCCAGCTATTTCCTGATTGTCTGGGACTTCATGCGCTACGCCAGGCAGCAGCGGATTCCGGTCGGGCCCGGCAGAGGCTCGGCGGCAGGGAGCCTGGCCTCCTACTGCCTGAGGATCACCGACATCGATCCCCTGCAGCACGGATTGCTGTTCGAACGGTTCCTCAACCCTGAACGGATCTCCATGCCGGACATCGACATCGATTTCTGCACCAACCGGCGCCAGGAAGTCATCAACTACGTGACCCGGAAATACGGCCGCAACAACGTCTGTCAGATCGTCACCTTCGGGACCATGGCGGCCAAGGCTGCCGTCAAGGATGTGGGGCGTGGCCTGGACATGCCTTACGCCGAGGTGGACCGCATCGCCAAACTGATTCCAGCGGAAATCGGCATGAAGCTGACCAAGGCACTGGAGACGACACCTGCCCTGCGCTCCATGATCGCCAAGGACGAGCGGGTACGTGAGCTTTTTGACATCGCCCTGCGACTGGAGGGCATGGCACGCCACGCTTCCACGCACGCCGCCGGCGTGGTGATCTCCCCGGTACCCCTGACGGAGATCGTGCCCCTGTACAAGAGCAACAAGGACGAAATAACCACTCAGTACGCCATGGACTACCTGGAGGAGATCGGGCTGCTCAAGATGGATTTTCTGGCGTTGACCACCCTGACCGTCCTCGACCAGGCTGTCAAGCTCATCCGTCAGACCACCGGAGAAGAAGTCGACCTGGCAACTCTGCCGATGAACAACGGCAAGACCTACGAGGTGTTCTCCAAGGGGTTGTCCAACGGCATTTTTCAGTTTGAAAGCGCCGGCATGAAGGACATCCTGCGGCGCTTCAAGCCGGAAAAGCTGGAAGACCTTACCGCTCTCAACGCCCTCTACCGCCCCGGACCTCTCGGAGGCGGAATGATCGACGACTTCATCAAGAGGAAGCACGGCCGGAAGAAGGTAGCCTACGACTTGCCCGAGCTGAGGGAGATTCTCGAGGAAACTCTGGGGGTCATCCTCTACCAGGAGCAGGTGCAGCAGATCGCCAACAGGCTGGCGGGCTATTCGCTGGCTGAAGGGGATCTGCTGAGGCGGGCCATGGGCAAGAAAAAGCAGGAGGAGATGGAAGCCCAGCGCGAGAAATTCATTGCCGGCGCCCAGGCCCGGGGATTCGATACACGAAAGACGGCACGCATCTTCGACTTGATGGTGAAGTTCGCCGGCTACGGGTTCAACAAGGCTCACTCCGCCGCCTACGCGATCCTGGCCTACCAGACCGGTTACCTGAAAGCCAACTATCCGGTCTGCTTCATGTCGGCGCTGCTGACCAGCGAAATCAACAACAGCGACAAGATCGTGAAGTACATCAACGAGTGCCGGGACCTGGGCATCAAGATCCTTCCTCCCGACGTCAATGTGAGCGACCTGCACTTCACTCCATCGGGGCCGGAGATCCGGTTCGGCCTGGCGGCCATCAAGAACGTGGGCACCAATGCCATTGCCACCATACTCGAGGCCAGAAAGCGGGTTTCCCGGTTCGGATCCCTTTTCGAATTCTGCGAGGAGATCGACCTGCGGGTGGTGAACAAGCGGGTCATCGAGAGCCTGATCAAGGCCGGCGCCCTGGATTCCCTGGGAGGCCATCGGTCCCAGTTGCTGGCCTCGCTCGATCGCGCCATCGACTCGGCCCAGCGTATCCAGCGGGACCGGGAATCGGGCCAGCGAGGACTCTTCGCCGGCTTCATCGGGGCTCCCTCGAGCGGCGACCGGTCGCTCCAGTTGGCCCGGGAACTGCCCGACACCCCGGAGTGGCCGCAGCCGCTGATCCTTGCCAGGGAAAAAGAAGCCCTGGGCTTTTATATCACCGGACACCCGCTGGAAAAGTTCGTGGAACAGATCGAGCAGATCACTTCCACCAAGGTGGAGGACATCAACGAGCTGGAGAAGAGTCAGGAAATCCACATCGGGGCCATGATCAGCTCCCTGAGGCTATTGAGGACAAGGAAGGGCGAACGGATGGCGACCCTTTCCCTGGAGGACCTCAGCGGCTCGGTAGACGCCGTGGTGTTTCCGGACCTCTTCAAGCGCTGCGAGTCGCTCATGGAATCGGAGGCGGCGGTTCTGATCCGGGGCATTCTTGAGCTGGAAGATTCCGGAAATCGCAAGGTGATCGTCCGGGAGATCCAGCCTATCGAAGGGTCGGAGTCGGCCCGGCCGGTGACCATTTACGTCAAACTGGAGGCCATGGACCAGGATCTGCCCGTCAAGTTGCGGACAATCATGGAGGAAAACCCGGGCGACAGCCGGGTCACCTTTCAACTTGAACACCCTCAATCCTATCTGATAACCTTGCAATCAAGGGACTTAGGTCGGGTGAAGGTCGACGGGCGGTTCGTCCGGCAGGTAGAGACGCTTTGCGGGGCGGGTTCGGTTCGCCGCTAATTTCCGGTGGAACCGGAGTCCACCATGGCCAATGACACCGCAAATCAGCGCCATGAGGTCGAGCGCCTCCAGCGGAGGATCCAGGACCTTTCTCGCCAACCTTCTTCCGACGGCACCGACAAAGACCTGGAGGCCCTTCGCCGGCGTCTTGATGGCTTGCGCCGGGAATCCTCGGCTGAGCTGACCTCCTGGCATCGCGTCCAACTCTCCCGCCACCCCCGGCGACCTCACGTCCAGGACTTCATCGAACTTGTTTTCAGCGATTTTTCACCGCTGCACGGCGATCGCCGTTTTGCCGACGACCCCGCCATGATAGGCGGCATGGCCCGCTTCCACGGGGAACCCTGCATGATTGTAGGGACCCAGAAGGGGCGGGACACCGAGCAGAAGCTGTTCCGCAACTTTGGAATGCCCAAGCCGGAGGGCTACCGCAAGGCGTTGCGCCTGATGCAACTGGCCCAAAAGTTCGACCGCCCCATATTCATCTTCATCGACACGGCGGGAGCCTACCCCGGCATCGGAGCGGAGGAGCGGGGACAGGCCGAAGCCATCGCTCAGAATCTGCGGGAGATGGCCCGTCTGACCGTGCCGGTTCTGGTCACCATTACCGGGGAAGGCGGCAGCGGGGGAGCCCTGGGAATCGGGATCGGGGATCGCGTCTACATGCTGGAACACGCCTACTACTCCGTGATCTCCCCCGAAGGGTGCGCCGCTATTCTCTGGAAGGATCAGTCGCGGGTTGAAGAGGCTGCCAATGCATTGAAAATCACCTCGAGCCACCTGAAGCGCCTGGGCATTGTGGACGAGGTGATCCCCGAACCCGAGGGCGGTGCCCACAACGATCCCGAAGGGACTGCCGCTTCGGTGGATCGACAGTTGAAAGAGGGCCTCAAGGCGTTGAAGTCGCTTCCCTCCGAGCAACTGGTGCTTCAGCGAAGCCGGCGCTTCCGTGTGCTGGGAGATGCTCCCCGCCTTGCCGACCCGCCGCCCGAATCCGATAGCCGACCATGAAAGCCGGCGTCAAGAAACTGCGCAGTTGTGCTTTTTCCAGGGAGAGAGCTCCCAAGGAATTCTTTGGTACCCGAACCCAGTACAACCGCAGGCTGGTGTGCGACCACCCGGAGATGAAAGCGAACTGGCGCGAAGCAACCTGCGTGGATTGCACCAGCTACCGCAACCGCAATCAGGAAGACGCCCCATCGGCGCACCCCGCCGGTGGGCAGGCTTCCTGACCCGCCTTCAAACACCGGTTTTGCCAGTTGACTCAGGGGTTAGCGTCGGGGCAGGCCAACTTCGCCGCTCCAGCGGAGCTTTCAAAAGACAGGGACTCTTTCGAGAATCTGAACCGGCTCAAGAGATTCTCAGGGCAACCCAGCACTTCTCCCAGAAGACTCTTGGCCTTCATCATGGAGCCCGTTTCAGGATTGAGGGAGAGCGTGAAGCTCAACGCAAGCGGCTCTTCGCGAATCACCCTAAGATCGGCAATCCTCTCGTGCTCGGGCGAATTGCAGTAGAAGGCGTTTCCGCGATCATGATCGGCCAGGTGGCTGATCAGGTCGTAAACCCTTCCCGTGAGATCGGCAACCTCGCCCGGAGCAGCGGCGGCGGCCCGATCGGGCAGCCAGGCCCGGTAGCTGACCTGCAGAGGCTGGGTCATCTTCACCTTTTTGCCTTCCTCCACTGCCCTGACCGTTTGAACCTCGAGACCTTCAATCAGACAGTCATTGAGTTGCGCCGCCAGCGATTCTGACAACTCGCCGAAGGCTTCAAACTGGAGATACTCCGACCGGCTGGACATCCCGAGAGGGATCGCGGGCGAGGCCGTGAATTTCGGCCGGGGGTTGAACCCTTCGCTGAACCTCAAGCGCACGTCGCAGCGAATCAAGGCGCGTTCCAGCAGCTTGAGGACGTTGAGATGCGACAGCAACCTTGCCGGACCCTCCTTCCGGTAGTGGACCAGGTAGGATCGGGAGGGTAGTCTTTCCTCGGATGGAGCCAGCGCAGCCACCGCTGACGGCTTGCCGTCCTCTCCGGAGTCCGGGGCTTTGACCGGCGGCGGAAGAGTTATCTGGACCAGCGGTTCCGGTGCCGACCGGGCATCCTCAGCGAGGACGGTGTCCGATCGTGCCGGGTTTCCGCCAGGTCTGTCCATCGCATCCGCCTGGGGCCAGTGGACGTCCACCGGCTTCTCCTCTTCCACGGGGATACCGGCCAGCTTGATGTCCTCATAGTTTCCCGGAATCCCGCATCCCCGGCAGTCTCCCCACTTGCAGTCATAGGTCTGAATCTTGCGATAGGATCGCTCCCGCTCCGTCAGCAGGAACCGCTTGGATACTCCGATATCGATAAAGTCCCAGGGCAGCACTTCATTCAAGGCGAAATCGCGGTTGTAGAAGTGGGGATCGACGCCGCTCTGCTCGAAAGCCTTCATCCAAAGCCGATAGTTAAAGGTTTCGTCCCAACCGTCGAAACGGCAACCCAGCCGGTAGGCCCGTATCAGGGCTTTTCCCACCCTTCGGTCTCCCCGGGAGAGGACACCCTCGATGAAACACTCGGCCGGGTCGTGCCATTTGAGTCGGGCGAAAGGAAACCGAACCTTGGCTTTCAGGTAATCTAGCCGCTGGGTGGTCACTTTCAGGTCTTCAAAGCGATCCCATTGAAAGGGCGTGAACGCCTTGGGAACAAAGGTGCCGATGCTGGCATTCACCTTGCGCGGCCCTTTGAACCGCTTTCCGATTCCGCCGATCTGGCGAATCAGGTCCACCGTCTCGCGGATATCGGCCTCGGTTTCGCTGGGCAAACCGATCATGAAGTAGAGCTTGATCAGGTTCCAGCCTTGCCTGTAGGCCGTCTCGATGGCCTGGAACAGTTCCTCGTTGCTGATGTTCTTGTTCACGAACTGTCTCAAGCGAACACTCCCGGCTTCGGGGGCGAAGGTGAACCCGTTCTTTCTGACCTCTCCCACGTTCTCGGCCAGCGAGACGGAAAAGGCGTCGGCTCTCAGGGAGGGCAGCGAAATGGAGACCTTGTCCCGGGAGAGCGTACGAGACATTTCCCGGGTCAGGCACTCCACCTGGCTATAGTCGGCCGTCGAAAGGGAGAGCAGTCCGACCTCGCGGCTGCCGGTGTTTTTCAGCGTCTCCGAAGTCAGCCGCATGACGTCGTTGACTTCCAGTTCCCGCGTGGGGCGGTACCAGTATCCCGCCTGGCAAAAACGGCATCCCTGGGTACATCCCCGCATGACCTCCACGCTGACACGATCCTGAATGGCCTCGATCACCGGCACCACCGGCCTGGTCGGGTAAAAGTCGGGCGACAACGCCTCCACCCAGCGTCTCTTCACCAGGGTGTGGGGTTTTGCCGGATTCCGCTCCACCGTCCAGGGGGTCTCGGGTTGATGCACCTGAGGCACATAGACGCCTCGCAGGGTCGCCAGTTGCTCCAGGATCTGCCAGCGTCGCAGCCCGTTGCGCTTGGCCTGCCTGCAGACCTCCACCAACTCGAGGACTACCTCCTCGCCATCCCCGATCACAAAGAAGTCCACCAGGTCGGCCAGCGGTTCCGGGTTGGCGGTACAGGGGCCGCCGGCACAGATCAGCGGGTCCCGGTCGCCTCTGTCTTCCGAACGCAGGGGAACTCCGGCGAGATCCAGCATGTAGGGAACGTTGATGTAGGTCAGCTCGGACTGGAGAGAGAACCCCACCAGGTCGAACCGGTCGATCGGGGTCTTGGTTTCGAGACTCAACAACGGCAAACCCGAGGCTTGCATCAGGTCGGCCATATCGACCCAGGGTGCAAAAACCCGCTCGGCGTAGACATCCTCGA
>JAPOZE010000620.1 GCA_026706225.1 Acidobacteriota bacterium | reverse complement strand
CGAAGACGGCCTGGTTTCCGAGGAAAACCCCGAACGGGTCCTCCCTCGAGTGCCGGCCTTCCGCGCCTTCTGGTTCGGGTGGTTCGCCCAATACCCCGAGACCCGCCTGGTCAAGTAGGCTGCCCCGGGGGGTGCGGGTCCCGCACCTCCAGGAGGTTCCAGGCCGCTCTTTGCCTGGCGATGGACGCCGGATTGGGCCATTGAGCCGGCGCAGTGATGCGTCCCGGCACTCCCGCTCGCCAAACGGCCCGGGCTCGGAGGCGCCGCCGGACCCGGCGAAGCTGCGACTGGCAGTCCTCCAATTGGGTGTCGACCCCATCCAGCGAGAGCACCGTCACGTCGGCCTCCCTCCCGACTGCCAGGCTTCCGATGCGGTCCTCCCAGCCTATGGCCCTGGCCGGCTCGAGGGTGGTCCGCCCAATGACTTCCGCCAGCGGCAGACCCAGGTGAAGCAGCCTGGTCATGACGGTCGGCAAGTCGTAGGCGGGGCCTTCGCAGGTTCCGCTGTGAAGGTCGCTGCTGATGGTGTCGGGCCAAAAGCCCTGCTTAAAACTCAGCTCGGCAACCGTCCAGTTGAAGGATCCCTGCCCAAAACCCACGTCGAACAGCACGCCCCTTTCCCGGGCTGCTCGGACCACGGGATCCAACTGCCCGTCCGAGCGGATGATGGTGCTGCGAAATCCGTGATAGGTGTGGGTATAGATGTCGCCGGCGGCCATTTCGCCCGGGCAGTCCGCCAGGCTCACCGTGGAGAGCGTATGGTGAACCATCAGGGGAAGCCGGACCGCGCGGGCCGCGGCCAGAGCCCTGCGATAGGCCTCGGCCTCGTTGCGGCCCTCATCGGCCAGCGAGGCGGAAAGACGGACCTTGACTCCCGCAATCAGGTCTCGATTGGCGTTCACGCAGTCGATGCAGCCCTCAAGGTCGGCCAGGTCCAGCAAATCCAGCTCTCCCGGCGTGGCCTTGTCACCGCCCAGCCTGGCGAATGCCAGCCCGGCGCAGGAGATGTTGAGCAGCGCCAGCAGGCGTGTCCGGCTGGACCGGCAGGCATAGGTCCGAAAGCCTTCGAAGGTGCTGCAGCCGGCACTGCCGGTATCGAGTGCGGTCGTCACCCCTCGACCCAGGCAGTAGTGGTCCACGTTGATGCCCAGCGGGGTAACGTGCTCATAACCATGCATGTGCAGATCGATGAGGCCGGGAACCACCAGCAGCCCACTGGCATCGAACCGCCGGTCGGAGGTTTCGGCCCGGGCCGACCGGGTCAACAGGGAAATGCGGCCGTCCCGGATACACAGGTCCAGCTCAGCGTCCACCCGATTGGCCGGGTCCATCACCCGGCCTCCGGCAATGATCCAGTCGTGATGCGCCATGGGTACTCACTCGGGGAAAATCCGATTACCCACCCGGAAAAGGTGTTTTCCCCAGGTGGAATTAACAGTAAGATTCGACCGGGTTCAGGGGTTCCCGGGCTCCCCTGGCCACCCATCCGGCAATGAGAGCATCCCGGCCCGCATGACTCACCGATTCGGCGGCATCATGAAGAAAGCGATCGATCTCGAGGCGGCCATCAGACATCTGGACCAGGAGGGATACGTGGTGCTCGAAGGACTCCTGGACCGGAAGCGGCTGCAACGGATTCGAGGGGAAGTCGACCGGCTCTTCGAGCAGGAGCAGCGGCAGCCTTTCGACCCGGGCGACGGTCCCGAGGGACCCGACGACGACGCCATCCAAGCCTTCATCTCGGAGAGCTACACCGCCTCGTCGGCCGAAGTGGCCCGAATCATGAAGAGGATCCGCCACACCCGCGCTCTCAACGGGAACACCTCCTGGCCGGTGCCCCCCAATCAGGTCATGAAGCTCTTCTTTCACCTGCCGCTGCTCTTCGACCAGGATCGGTCCCAGCGGATCATGAACCTGCCGGCCAAGTCGGATGCGGCGCTCCGCCTGGTTGAAGAACCCCATATCCTGAGACTGGTCCGGGGGGTCTTGGGCGATGACTGCGTGCTCTCGGACCTGAGCGCCACCAGCATCGGCGCCCATGCCACCGAGGGAGGGGCCTGGCACGTGGATGTGCCCCTGGGTCAACTGGCCGAACCCCTGCCCGATTTCCCCTTGACCGTGCAGAATGCCTGGATGCTGGACGATTTCACGGCCGAAAACGGCGCCACCCGGGTCGTGCCTCGAAGCCACAAGCTGAGGAAGAAGCCCGTCTGGGCCCCCCAGCAGGAACACCAGGAAGCGGTGCTGACCGCCCCCGCCGGATCGGTGGCGGTCTGGCTGTCCAACACCTGGCACCGCTCGGGTCCCAACACCACCGGCCGCCCCCGCCGGGCTTTGCTCGGCTACTATTCCCGTTCCTGGGTCAAGCCCTTCAGCGACTACCGCACCTGCTTCTCCGAGCGGACGCTGGCCGGACTCTCCCCTACCCTGCGATACCTGCTGGGCTTCTCCGCCAACGCGATCGTGAGGGGATGACTGGGTCGAGTCCGCATTTCCTCAATTCCGGCTCTCGGCCGGTTCCATCGCGAAAACCCGGTCGTAGGATTCCAGAGCGACTCCCCCAAGCCTTTCCGCCATGCGCCGGAAGGCCTGCCTGCGAAGACCCCAGCGATCATCCCGCGCCACCTGCTCCAGCCAATCGCACAGGTGGAGCCGGCACAGGTCGTCGAAGTCCTCCTTGGAGAGCTCGATCTCCTGATGCAGGAAGCGATCCGTCAGAGTGTAGGGCGCCTGTCCCCGTTCCACGCTCTCGTCCAGCGAAGCCCGCAACAGGCAACAGTTGAGATAGACCAGTCTCTCGGCCCGCTCTCCAATGAGGTCCTTCACCTCGCCCCGGCGTTCCAGCGGCAGGGTGAAATCCTGGAACAGCTCGGTACCGTAGATCGAATGGAACATGCCGGCATCGCACAGCTCCTGGCCGCAACCCCAGGACTTCAGGTCCCGGTAGACCCCGGCGCCATGCGCCAGGTAGGTATTGTCGGAATGTCCGACGTCCGCGGCTCCCAGTTCCTTGAAATAGTCGGCAAACCTCCTCATCCTCTCGCTCATGGAAACCCTCCTCGGATCGATGGAAAAAAGCGCGCCACCAAGTTTGCAACTAGACTTTACACCAGAGAGACCGGCAAGGGCCACGAAGCGTGACGGCTTTGCCGCATCGGCACCGGTGTGGCCCGGCAAGCCGGCGCCCGCTCCCTCGAGAAGCAGAAACGCTGGGAGGAGGTGCCCACCCGGGAGCGCGGGCGTCCCGCCCGCATGCACTCCCGTTACCTGCCGCTCAGTTTCCCTGCGATGGTGCACCCGTCCACCCTGCCGGCCGAAACGCCATGGGCCCGGCAATTCAGCGCACACCCCCTCGAGCAGCAAGAGCGATGGGAGGTGCCCACCCGGGAGCGCGGGCGTCCCGCCCGCATGCACTCCCGTTACGTACCGCTCAGTTTCCCTGCGATGTAGCACCTGGCCACCCGGCCGGCGGGAACGCCATCGGCCCGGCCGAAGCGGAGCCCCGGCGCCGTTGCCGGTCCGACCAGGTCGAGGAGATGGGGAGGGCTGTGCCGGGATTTGTGCGGGCGGGACGCCCGCACTCCAGGTCGCCTTCATTCCATGACGTCGTCGCAGCAAAAGAGGTCCATCGGTCTTCCTGTCCATTCGTGGTTCGTCTTGACGAACGATCGGCTATTTCCCCTCTGAAGGGTCCGCACCGGTCCTCGCCGGCGTCAGGCCCGGGCGAACACGGCACTATGTCCTTGAAGTAGCACGCACCCTCAAAGTAGCATCGGTCCCATGGCTGACGATCCACGCAATCCCTATCGACTCCACCCGGATTCCGTTCTGAAGCCCCCCAAACGCTTTTTTCCCATTCTCAGGCGCATCGGTCCCGGGCTGATTCTGACCAGCACTATCGTGGGATCGGGCGAACTGATCGCAACCACCGTTCTCGGAGCCGAGAACGGGTACACGCTGCTCTGGCTGATCCTGGTGAGCTGCGTCGTCAAGATCGTGGTCCAGAACGAGTTGGGACGCTACGCCATCGGGACGGGCGAGACCACCCTGGAGGCCTTCGACAAGCTTCCCGGACCTCGATGGCGGGTTTCCTGGGTGGTCTGGCTGTGGTTCCTGGTGGTGCTGCTGGGCCTGTTCTCCATCGGAGGCATGCTGGGAGGCATCTCCGAGGTTCTCAACACGCTGATTCCGGGCGTCTCCTTCAACGCCTGGCTGTGGTTCCTCAACCTCTTCACCATCGCACTGCTGGTCGTGGGCCGCTACTCGCTGATCGAACGGGTGGCGATAGCCATGGTGGTGACCTTTACCCTGCTGACCGTCGGCTGCGCCTACCTGCTTTCCAAGGACCCGCAATACTTTTCCTGGGCCAGAGTTCTGGAGGGCCTCTCCTTTCAACCCCCGCAAGGCGGCATGAGCACGGCGGTCACCGTCTTCGGGGCCACCGGCGTGGGAGCCATCGAACTGATTGCCTACCCCTACTGGTGCATCGAGAAGGGCTACGCCCGCTTCACCGGTATTCGGGAGAGGTCCCAGGCCTGGAAAGCCAGGGCCGACGGTTGGATCAAGGTGATGGGAACCGACGTTCTCAGCGCCTGCGTGATCTACACCTTCGCCACCGTGGCCTTCTATTTCCTGGGCGCGGGCGTCCTTTCCGGGATGGGACTGGTGCCCAAGGGCCTCGACATGGTCAGAACCCTCTCACACATGTTCACCGAGACCCTGGGAAACTGGTCCTTCTACCTTTTCCTGATCGGCTCGATGGCTGTGCTCTATTCGACCGTCTTCTCCGGAATCGCCGCCCTGAGCCGCATGCTGGCCGACTTTGCCGGCATGCTGGGCCTCTACCCCAAAGACGACTATGCCGCCAGGCTAAGGGCCATTCGACTCCTGGTGGTGGGGCTGCCGTTGATTCCCACGCTGCTGTTCCTGTACCTCCAGGAGCCGGTGGTCATGATCAAGGTCAGCGGAATCAGCCAGGCCCTGCTGCTGCCCGGCATCGGCTTTGCCATCCTCTACCTCGGCAAGACCTACCTGCCGAGCGAGATCGCGCCCAAGAACTGGATTACCGCGGCCCTCTGGGGAACCACGCTGGTCATGGCCCTACTGATGGGCTACTCGGTGGTCCTGGCAGTGTTGCGCTGGTGAGAGTCTCTGACGAGAGATTGCGACACCGCTCGGATGCGGCGGCATTGTTGCGGAAACGGGCCCACAAGTCGTCCGATCCGGTATGAAGGCCGCCGGCCTTGCGAGAGTCGACGATTGGTCAAGCCGGTTGCGTCTCTCCTGAGCCGATTGGTAATATACGTGCAGTATACGTGTAAGAAATGACTATGCAAAAGAAACTGACCATCACCATAGACGAAGACGTGTACGCAGGTCTCTACCAGGTCGTGGGCAAACGCAAGATCAGCCGGTTCATCGAGTCGCTGGTCAGGCCGCACGTCATGTATGGCGATATTCGGGAAGGTTATCGTCAAATGGCTGCGGACACCGAACGAGAAACCGAAGCGATGGAGTGGATGGAGGGTACGGCTGAGGACGTCAGCGATGAAGCGAGGTGAAGCCTGGTGGGTGAGATTCGGACCGTCCGTTGGCGGAGAAATCCGCAAGCGGAGGCCCGCCGTTGTCGTGACCAACGACGTGGCTGTGTCCCACCTGAACAGGGTTCAGGTTGTACCCTTGACGACCCAAGTGAGCAGGGTCTACCCCGGCGAGGCCCTCGTTGTCATCAACGATAGGCCGCACAAAGCCATGGCCGACCAGTTGGCTACCGTGAGCAAGGCACGAATCGGGGCTTTCTTTGGAAAATTATCCGATGGCGACGTTGAAAATCTGGACGCGGCCGTGAGGCTTCATTTGGGCTTGTAATTCATCACCGAGGTGTCAATCCCGTAGCGCCGGGTCATATCCCTCCTCCCGGAATTTGCCGATTTCGAACGGTGGGTGGCCAGGCGGAATCTTGTCGCGCAGCCCCCCGAGCAGAGACAAATCGATCCTTCGTGCCCGCAGAATGAAGCCGTCCGGGCCTTCTGTCAGTTCGAGTTGCTCGCCGGGGCCCACCCCGAGCGCTTCCAGCACCCGGGCCGGCAAGGTAACCTGTCGCTTTGAGGTTATCTTGACGATCATCGCCTTCCTCCTTACAAAACTGTTATCCAAGTAAGGTACAGAAATCAAGCATGGCGGGGTGCATCACCATCCAGTTCGCGTTGAGTGGAGCCGTTGCGAATTACGGCAGGAATCCCGTATCCTTCTTGGTTGTTTCTTGCCAAGCCTTGTAACTCGCTCGGTCATCCAGCGGTTGCCGGTTCGAACGGATACTTCCGATGCTCACCAGGCTCAACATACGCAACTTCAAGCGTTTTGGCGAGGTGGAAATCGAACTGGGAAGTCCGGTGGTTTTCATCGGTCCCAACAACTCCGGGAAAACCTCCGCCATGCAGGCGCTGGCCCTTTGGGACGTCGGGATCAAGCGCTGGAACGAAAAACGGTCAGGAAAGACCACCCCTGAAAAGCGCCCGGGAGTGACCATCAACCGGCGAGATCTGATTGCCGTACCGGTCCCGGGCGCAAACCTCTTGTGGCGGGACCTGCACGTTCGGGAGGTGCGCAAGGACGGCGGTGGGCAGAAAACTCGTAACGTGCGAATCGATATTACAGTCCAGGGAGTGACGGAGGACAAATCCTGGACCTGCGGCCTGGAGTTCGACTATGCCAATGAGGAGTCGTTCTATTGCAGGCCATTGCGACGCCCCTCGGGAAAAGACCTTGAGCGGATGCCGATCCCCAAGGAAGCCGGCAAAGTCCCGATTTCCTTCCTCCCTCCCATGTCCGGACTTGCCGCCACCGAGACCAGGCTCGACCAGGGGGCCATCAACGTGCGTATCGGGGAGGGGCGCACCGCCGAAGTGCTGCGCAACCTCTGCTATCAGGTGCAGACAGAAAAGCCGACGTTGTGGGAGAAGATTGTCGCGCACATCCGGGAACTGTTCGGTTCCAGACTGGCCCCGCCCAAATACGTGGCGGAACGCGGCGAGATTTTGATGACCTATCAGGAAAATGAGATCCAGTTGGATCTCTCCTCGTCGGGACGAGGGCTACAGCAAACGCTGCTCCTGCTTTCCTACATGTACGCAAACCCCGGATCGGTCCTGCTTCTGGACGAGCCGGATGCACACCTGGAGATCCTTCGCCAACGCCAAATCTACGGTTTGCTTACAGAAGTCGCTGCCGCTACCGGAAGCCAGATCATCGCCGCCAGCCACTCGGAGGTGCTGCTCACCGAGGCAGCAGGCAGAGATATGGTTGTTGCCTTCGTCGGACAACCGCACCGCATCGACGATCATGGGAGT
Source organism: Acidobacteriota bacterium (assembly GCA_026706225.1). The sequence continues at coordinate 3,195 of JAPOZE010000620.1, read as the reverse complement.
CAAGTCCGGAAAGCACTCAACGAGATCGGATTCGACCAGTACTATCAGGCCGAGCAAAAGCGTTGGGTGCTCTACCTGGAGGGCGCAACCGACTTGGCCCTCATGAAGGCCTTCGCGCAACGCCTTGATCACCAGGGCGCCATCAAGGCTCTCGAACGCCCGTTCGTGCACTACGTAGGGAATCAGCCCCGGTCGGTCAACCGTCACTTCCACGGCCTCAAGGAGGCAATTCCCGATCTCAGAGCCGTCGCGCTGTTCGACCGTCTTGAATCCGATATTTTTGAAATCGATCCGGTCGAGTGCCTGATTTGGAGGAAGCGAGAGATAGAAAACTATCTCTGCTCGCAATCGACCCTGGAAGCTTATGCAAGGGCATCGTCCGGCAACGATGAGGCGGGACCGCTCTTTTCAAAGGCTGAAGCCGAGAATCGCGTCAAAAGGATGCGGGAGGGCATCCTCGAAGTGCAGTCGGCATTGGAAACGCTCAACAAGGGGGCTCCCTGGAGCCCGGACATCAAAGCCAGTGACGATTTCCTTGATCCTCTCTTTCGCGCCTACTTCCAAAAGCTTGGCCTTCCCAACTTTATGGCAAAGAAAAACTTCTACGAGCTGGCCACACATGTTCCCGCAGCCGAGATCGATCCCGAGATATCCGAGAAGTTGGACGTCATCGCGCAAGTTGCACAGAGCGCGGAGGCCGCCCAAGTGAACTGAGGAGGCAAACCATGAAGATCCTTGTTTCAGGTTCCACCGGACTGGTTGGCTCGGCGCTGTTGCCGGTGCTGAGATCGGCTGGGCACGAAGTCAACAGGTTGGTGCGGAGTTCGTCGGCGCCATCAGGTCCAGGGGACTCGACGGTTCAATGGAATCCTGAAACCGGTGAGTTGGACGGCAGTCGGCTTGAGGGGATTGAGGCCGTGGTGCACCTGGCGGGCGAGAACATCGCCGCCCGGCGCTGGACGGCGGCGCAGAAAGCCAGGATCCGCGACAGCCGAGTCCGGGGAACGGCCCTGCTGAGCGACCGACTGGCCAACCTTGCGCAGCCGCCGGCCACGCTGGTGGCCGCCTCGGCCATCGGCTTTTACGGGGACCGCGGAGACGAACTGCTCAACGAAGACAGTTCTTCCGGCAACGACTTTCTGTCGGAGGTCTGTCGCCAGTGGGAGGCCGCCTCCCGGCCCGCGGCGGAAAAGGGAATCCGGGTGGTCCGGCTGCGGCTGGGCATCGTCCTCTCTCCCCGGGGCGGCGCCCTGGCCAAGATGTTGCTGCCCTTCAAGCTGGGGGCCGGCGGCAAGATCGGCAGCGGTCAACAGTACATGAGCTGGATCGCCCTGGATGACGCCGTCGGGGCCCTTTGCCAGGCGCTGACGGACTCGAACCTCAGCGGCCACGTCAACGCGGTGGCCCCCAACCCCGCCACCAACCTGGAATTCACCAAGACCCTGGGAAGGGTGCTGTCTCGCCCCACCCTGTTCCCCATGCCTGCCCTTGCGGCTCGCCTCGCCTTCGGAGAGATGGCCGAGGCCCTGCTGTTGTCCAGCACGAGGGTGGAACCCAGGCGGCTGGCGGGCTCCGGCTACTCCTTCCAGTACCCGACGCTGGAAGCCGCCCTGCGCCACCTCCTGGAAAAACCTGCCCGTGGCGGCTGAGGCAATTCACGCTTCAGGAATCCTGCCGCTTTTTCCATTCCCGAATTCCCTGGCAGAGCGCCTTCAGGGACCTGTCCAGCAACTCGTGCCGGAGCGCGAAGGTCAGGACCAGGTGGGCCGGGGCCATGTCGTAGAAATAGCCGGGATGCACCAGGACTCCCCACTCCCGGACGAGATCGATACTGAGGGCTTCCTCGTCGACCTCCGCCCCTCCCACCTTCAGGGTGAGATGGAATCCGCCCCGCGGCGGGGTGAAGCACACTCCCGGACATTGGGAGAGTCGGGCCACGGCAATTTGGCGGCAGCGCTGAAGCCATGGCCCAAGGGCGGATGCGAAGGCCTCCCGGTCCTCGAAGATGCCGCTGACCATGTGCTGGGCGAGGTCGTTGACCGGCAGGAAGGTGTCCGAGATGAGCTCCATCACTTCCAGGGACCTTCGAACCCGGGCGTGACGCCCGCTCAGCACTATCCACCCCAGCTTCAGTCCGGGCAGAGCCACCATCTTGGAAAATCCATTGAGGGTGAAAACCAGCGGCGCCGGGGTGGCCGCTGGGCGCGGCAGGGCTTCCAGGTCGTAGAGAAACTCGCTGAAGACTTCGTCGGCCAGGACCGGCAAGTCGTGCCTGCAGGCGATGGCCGCCAGCTCTTCCAGGGAGTGTCCGCCCGCGACCATCCCGGTGGGATTGTGGGGTGAGATCAGCACCAGCGCCCGGGTTCGGGTGCTGATCTGGGACTCCAGGTGGTCGAGATCGATCTCCCATCCCCGCGATTCCCGCAGCCGGTAGTACCTCAACCGGAGTCCCGCCAACTCGGCGATGGACTCGAACAGGGGGTAGGAGGGACGGGGGCAGAGGATCTCTTCCCCCGGACTGGCCAGCAGCTTGAAGCAGTAGAAATAGGAAAGGCTGGTCCCGGGCGTGATGAGGACCTGCTCGGCCGAGGCGTGGATTCCGGCCGTCCGGTAGTAGCCGGCAATGGCCTCCCGGGCGGACCGCAGTCCCAAGGGGTCGGGACGGTAGATCCTTGCCCGGGGAGCCGCCTCCGCCAGGATGGCCTGCAGCCGCTCCTGGGGAAAGACCCAACCCTGTTCGGCCAGATTGGCGGAAATCAGATCGAGGATGGTTCGACCGGAGGAGGCGGCTCTCTCATATTCCGTATAGAGGCGATTGCGTTTTGCCGCCAAACGGTCGGCCAGGTTGGAGAACCGCATGGGCCCTACCGGACATTCAGCTCCTTGAGCCTGGCAACCGCGTCCTCGGCGGCCGTGGACGCCCTGACCTGGCGATCCACGTAGAGAATCTTCCCGTCCTTGCCGATGTAGAAGGTCCAGCGTTCCGGCAGGCTTCGGTTCTCGTGGACGACGCCGTAAGCCCGGGCCGTCGCTTTGCCGGGATCGCTCAGTATGGGATAGTCCGCCTTGAGGGATTCGGCAAACCGGCGGTTTTCCTCGGCGGTGTCGCAGCTTGCAGTGAAGTAGGCAACGTTCAGGGATCGCAAGGCTTGGCCATTCTCACGGAACGACCGGCACTCGGCCGTTCACCCCCCG
>JAPOZE010000235.1 GCA_026706225.1 Acidobacteriota bacterium | reverse complement strand
ACCCTGGCCTACGGGACGGACGCCAGCTTTTACCGCCTGATTCCCAAGCTGGTGGTCCGGGTGGACACCGAAGCCGAGGTGGGGGAAGTCCTGCGGCAATGCCGCGCCCGCCGGCTTCCACTCACCTTCCGCGCGGGAGGAACCAGCCTGTCGGGGCAGTCCCTGAGCGACTCGGTACTGATGCAGTTGGGCACGGGGTGGCGGGGAATCCGAATCGAGGAGAAGGGCAGGCTCATCACCCTGCAGCCCGGCGTGGTCGGCGCCCATGCCAATGCCCGCCTGGCCCCCTACCGGCGCAAGATCGGACCCGACCCCGCCTCCATCAATGCCGCCATGGTGGGGGGAATTGCCGCCAACAACGCCAGCGGCATGTGTTGCGGCACCTCCCAGAACAGCTACCGGACCCTTCAGGGCATGAGAATCGTCCTTGCCGACGGCACGGTTCTGGACACCCGCAGCGCCACCAGCCGGGATCGATTTCTCCAAACCCGCCAGGACCTGGTGGAAAGCGTCGGGCGCCTGGCGGAGCGGACCCGGGACAATCCGGAACTGGCCGGCCGGATTCGCCGCAAGTTCAAAATGAAGAACACCACCGGCTACAGCCTGAACGCCCTGATCGATTTCGACGATCCCATCGACGTGATCCAGCACCTGATGATCGGCTCCGAAGGCACCTTGGGATTCATCTCGGAAATCACCTACCGGACCGTACCCGACTATCCCCACAAGGCCACCGGCCTGATCCTTTTCCCCGACATCCGGACCGCCTGTGAAGCCACCACCCTGCTGAGGAACTGTCCCGTCTCGGCGGTCGAGATCATGGACCGCGCCGGCTTGCGCTCGGTGGAAGACAAGCCCGGCCTGCCCCTGGACCTGAAGAACCTGGACCCGTCGGTGGCGGCCCTGCTGGTCGAGACCCGGGGGGAAACACCGCAAGAGCTGGACCACCACCTGGGAGCCACCACCGGAAGCCTGGCCGGTCTGCCCACGGTGGAGCCGGTGGCTTTTACCCGGGACCCCAGCGAGCAGCTCCGCCTCTGGAACATCCGCAAGGGCCTGTTCCCCTCCATCGGAGCCATCCGGGAAATCGGGACTACCGTGATCATCGAGGACGTGGCCTTCCCCATCGACCGGCTGGCCGAAGCCACCCTGCAGCTCCAGCAACTGTTCCGCAAGCACCGCTACTCGGAAGCCATCATCTTCGGGCACGCCTTGGAGGGCAATCTCCACTTCGTCTTCACCCAGGACTTCAACCGGCCCGAAGAAGTTCGCCGCTATCGGGACTTCATCGGCGACCTCACTGAAATGGTGGTTCACGGCTACGACGGCTCGCTCAAGGCGGAGCACGGCACCGGCCGCAACATGGCGCCCTTCGTGGAGTTGGAGTGGGGAGCCGAAGCCTACCGCTTGATGCGGGAGATCAAGGCCATCTTCGATCCCGAGAACCTGCTCAACCCCGGGGTGATCCTCAACAGCGATCCTCAGATCCACCTCAAGAACCTCAAGCCCCTGCCCAAAGCCCACTCGGTGGTCGACAAGTGCACCGAATGCGGTTTCTGCGAGGTCAATTGCCCCTCCCGGGACCTGACCCTTACCCCTCGCCAACGCATCGCGGTCTGGCGAGAAGTCTCCCGGCTTCGCTCCAACGGCGACAACCCCGCCCGACTGGTCGAGCTGACCGGCCGCTACGCCTACCAGGGCAACGCCACCTGCGCCACCGACGGGCTGTGCGCCATCGCCTGCCCGGTCGGCATCGACACCGGCAAGCTCATCAAGGACCTGCGGCGCCTTCAGGTTCCCGCATGGCAAGACCGAACCGCCACCTTGCTGGCCGACCATTTCGGCCTGGCCACCGCCTCGCTCCGGACGCTCCTGACCGTCGCCCACCAGTTCCATCGGCTGCTGGGCCCGGAAGGCATGCGGCGAGTCACGGATTGGGCCCGGACGATTTCGGGGAACCGGTTGCCGCAGTGGAATCCCTATCTGCCCAGGGCCGCCGAGGGCGCTACTGCCTCACCGGATGACGGCAAGTCGCCCTTCAGGGCGGTCTACTTCCCCAGTTGCCTCAGCCGCACCCTGGGCGTGGCCGGCCACGGTCCGGGACAGCCCTCTCAGAACCGCAAGATGGAGTCGCTGATGCGCAAGGCGGGAGTGGAGCCGGTCTATCCGGAAAACCTGGCCGGCCTCTGCTGCGGGATGCCCTTTGCCAGCAAGGGATTCGAGCGGCAGGGGGCCCGCAAGCAGGAGGAGCTGAAGCGGGCTTTGAGGCTGGCTTCCCGCGACGGCCGCTATCCCGTTCTGGTGGATACCAGCCCCTGCCTCTTTCGTCTGAAGGAATCGGCTCTCTTCGACGCGGATTTTCCCATCTACGAGCCGGCGGAGTTCATTCTCAGGGTACTGCGACCGGGACTTGCCTTCAGGAAGAGCAATGGCCGGGTGGCCCTGCACAGCCCCTGCAGCTCCCGCAAGATGGGCCTGGACGGCCCGTTGCGACAGCTTGCCGAGCTCTGCGCCGACGAGGTCATCGTCCCCGACAGCGTGGGCTGCTGCGGGTTCGCCGGAGACCGGGGCTTCAGCCACCCCGAACTCACCGCCTCCGCCCTCGGCCCCCTGAAGGCCGCCTTGCCCTCAAACTGCTCCAGGGGCTACTCCACCAGCAAGACCTGCGAGATCGGGCTGTCGCTGCACTCCGACATCCCCTATCAGTCGATTGCCTACCTGGTGGATGAATGCACCGAGGGGCGGGTACGGCAGGGTGGGCCGGAGGACTCCGAGGGCAGGTAGTGCGCGGCTCCGGGAGCCGCAATCACCTCTCCGGCTCCCGGTCGTCTTCCCCAATTCCCAGGACTTCATAGAGGGACGCCGCTTCAGTCTTTGGCGTGCCCGAGCCGGGCAGGCGAGCCACCTTTACCCTCTGCGTTCCCTTTCTCTGCCGGCACTCGATCAGATCCCCGACCTTGATCGACTTGCCTCCCTTCGACACCTGCCCATTGACCGAAACCGCTCCGGCCGCGCAGGCCTGCTGAGCCAGGGTCCGCCGGGGGATCAGACGCGACCGCTTCAGAAAAAGATCAAGCCGCATGGATTGGGGTGGGGGATGAAGGGGAGAGGCGGGAACCTACTTCTTCTGCCCGCCCTCGAAGGCTGCCGGCGGGGGCTGGTTGCCGGCGGGCTGGTCCTTGTCGGCAGAGGCGGTCTCCACCTCGGCGCCGCTGTCCACGTAGCCGTCCTTGAGACGGATGTAGCTTTGGCGGCGCAGCACCTCCATGTACTTCCGGACAGCCGGGACGGCTTTGTCCTGAACCAGCTTCTCGCGGATCTGATCCTTGACCATGTCCAGGGGCTGAATGCCGGCGGTGTTCTTTTCGATCACCTTGAAGATGCGGAAGCCGCCCTGGCCCTCCACGATATCGGTAATCTGGCCTCGTCGCAGGGAAAAGACGACGTCCTCGACCTCCTTCAGGAGCATTCCTCTGCGAAAGAACCCCAGGTCGCCCCTCATCTTGGCGGCCGGCCCCTCGGAATATTGGGCCACCAGGTCGTCGAACACCTCTCCGCCCCTGGCCTTCTGCAGCACCTCCTCGGCCTTTTTCCTGCGTTGCTCGACTTCGGAGGGAGCGTTTCCGTTGGAGGCGATCAGAATTTCCTGAAGCCGCACCTGCTCCGGCCGATCGAACTTTTCCCGGTTGGCCTCATAAAAGGTCGTGATCTCCGCGGTCGAAACCTGAATGCGGTAGTAGACTTCGCGCCCCAGCACCTGTTCCTTGAGACTCTGCTCCTTGATTCTCTTTCTGAACTCGGCGGGATTGATTCCCTGTCCGCGCATCGTCTGCTCCAGGGCTTCGATGCTGGGGAGATTGTTCTCGCTTCGGAGCCGGTCCAGGTACTTGATGACGTCGGTATCGGCGGTCATCCCCAGCTCCACTGCCTTTTGCACCAGCAGCCGTTCCTCGATCATGTTCTTGAGCAGATCCTTTTCGCCCTCGCGCACCGCCTGCGCCAACTGTTCGCCGGTGAGTTTTTGCTGCCTTTGGGTCCGGAGCTTGAGCAGGGTTACGGCCTCCTGGTATTCGGACTTGGTGATGATGTCGTTGTTGACCCGGCAGATGATCTCCTCGAAGACGGTGGTTTCCGCCAGAGAGGCGCCGCAAAACAGCAGCACTCCCGTCAGCAACCCGTGAGAAAGCCTTGGCTTCATGGTTCCTCCTCCTCGAACTCCCCCGCCGGGCAGAACCCGGACCCTTCCGTTCGGCACATACCCGATGTTAACCGAATTTTCCCCGGAAGTTAACCTGCCCGTGTCAGAGGGGGGAGTGATTGTAACATCCCGAGGGACTCCTCAGGAAGCCAGCTCGCCCAGCAGCGCTCGCACCGAGGAAAGCACTTCCCCTTGGGAGACCCCTGCCGACCGAAGCCTCAATTGTCCCTCCGGGCTCACCGAAAGGCCGGGGACACTGGAGACGGTTTCCACCAGCTTGTGGGGCGAAACGGGGGTCTTGGGGTGAAAGGTTATGGCGATGCCCTGACGATCTCTCTCCATCGACTCCACCAGAATCCTTTCCGCCAGACGGCGTACCCTCATGTAGTCCAGGAGTCTCTCCACCTCCTCGGGCAGCGGCCCGTAACGGTCCTCCAGTTCCTCCCGCAGGGCATCCATCTCCGAGTCCAGCTTCAGGGAGGAGATGCGCTTGTAGACGCTCAGGCGTTGATTTTCCTCGGGGATGTAGTCCGGTGGGATCTTGACGCTCACCCTGAGATCGATCCGGGTCTGGATGTCGGGCACGACTTCCTGCCCCTGGAGCTCCCGGATGGTCCGTTCCAGCATCTGACAGAAAAGATCGAAGCCGATGGCGTTGACATGCCCATGTTGGTCCCCGCCCAGCAGGTTGCCAGCACCCCGCAACTCCAGGTCCAGGGCCGCCACCTTGAAACCCGATCCCAGCTCGCTGAATTCCTTCAATGCCGCCAGACGCTGGCGTGCGACGCCGGTAAGCGTCTGGCGCGGCGGGACCAGCAGATAGGCGTAGGCGCGGCGGCTGGAACGGCCCACCCGCCCCCGCAACTGGTAGAGCTGCGACAGTCCGAACCGGTCGGCTCGATTGACGATCATGGTATTGACCAGCGGGATGTCCAGACCGTTTTCTATGATCGTAGTAGAAACCAGCACGTCGGCCTCGTGCCTCAGGAACTTCAGCAAGGTGGCCTCCAGGTCTTTCTCCTTCATCTGACCGTGAGCCACCAGCAGGCGAGCTTCAGGGCAGATGTCCCCGATCAACGCGGCAATGGAATCGATGGTCTCCACCGTGTTGTGGACAAAATAGACCTGGCCCTGGCGCCCCAGTTCATTTCTGATGGCGTTTTGGATCACCTGGCGGCTGAAGGGCAGCACCGCGGTCTGTATGGCCAGGCGATCCTGGGGAGGCGTCTCGATCACCGACATGTCCCGGATGCCCGTCAACGACATGTGCAGGGTTCTTGGAATGGGGGTGGCCGTCATGGTCAAGGTGTCGACGTTCTTCTTCAACTGCCTCAATCTCTCCTTGTGAGCCACGCCGAAGCGCTGCTCCTCGTCCACGATCAACAGGCCCAGGTCCCTGAACCGGATGTCCTTGGAAAGCATGCGATGGGTACCGATCAGGACGTCCACCTTGCCGGTGGCCACCCGCTCCAGAATGGCCTTTTGTTCCCTGGGTCTGCGGAATCGGCTCAACATCTCGATGGTTATGGGAAATGCGGTAAAGCGCTGCCTGAAACGCAGGTAGTGCTGGTAGACCAGGATGGTCGTGGGAGCCAGGACCGCCGCCTGCTTGCCGTCGAAGGCGGCCTTGAAGGCCGCCCGCATGGCTACCTCGGTCTTGCCGAAGCCCACGTCCCCACAGAGCAGCCGGTCCATGGGGCTGCTCACTTCCATGTCCCGGTAGAGGTCCTGAATGGCGGCCCTTTGATCCGGGGTCTCGGTGAACTCGAAGGCGTCCTCGAATTCCCGATGCCAGTGCCCGTTGGCGGAAAAGCGGTATCCCGGCGCGATCCTTCTCCGGGCGTAGAGATCGAGCAGTTCCCGAGCCATGTCCCGGATGGACTTCCTGGCGCGGGCCTTGGCTTTTCTCCAGCTCACTCCGCCCAGCTTGTCGAGGGGAGGGCGCGCGCTGTCGCCGCTGCTGTGCTTTTGAACCAGGTCCAGCCTCTCCAGAGGCACGTACAGCCGGGCTTCGTCGAAATACTCCAGGATCATGAACTCCTGATTCACCCCGCCGCGGTCGATCTGCTTCAGTCCCCGGTAGCGACCGATGCCGTGGTCGACGTGCACCAGAGTGTCCCCGGGATTCAGCTCGCGGAAGTCCGAAACAAAGGTTCCCCTTCTAGACCTGGACGGAGCCGGATGGGCGAGGAACTCCACTTCGTCGAAAACGTCCTCGTCCCCGAAGATGCAGATCCCGGAGGAGGGGTGTCGGAACCCCTCCAGGACGTGTCCGACCGCGATGGTAATCCGGTCGCGCGTCCCGTCGCCCGGTCGTCCCTTGGCGTCGAAATCGGAAACGACCGGAAGATCGTATTCCCGCAGCATTTCCCCCAGGCGTTCGGCCCGGCCCAGGGATGACTGGGCGAACAGCAGCCGAACGCCGGCTTCCAGCCACTGGCGCAGGTCCCGGGCCAGGCTGGCGATGTCGCCGTGGTACTTTCGGAGAGGCGCCGTCTGACAGTCCAGGTGGATCGGGGCCGGGGCGGCAGCCGCTTGAGACCTTGAATCGAGCGGGCGGGCAGGCGTCTCGCCCTCGGACGGAAGCGAAGAGGACGAAGGGTCCGACTGCCGGCCGGGCGCGATTCCCAGTTGTTTCAGGTCGATGACCGGACGTCCCGCCAGCCTTTCCCCGGCTTCGGTCGGGGAAAGAAAGAGTTCTTCAGGATTCAGGCTGGGCCACCCGCGCCGGCTCAACCCCTCCCGGTCCCCGGCCAGGTCCTCCCACCAGTGGCGCAATCCCTCCTCCAACTCGTCCGGCTCATCCCTCACCACCACGAAATCGGCAGCATGGTCCAGAAACGACACCTGCAGGGGAAGCGTCAGCCCGTGCAGGAACTCGAACCCCTGGAAGTGCTCCCCCCGGCCGGCCTGGATCACCTGGGTCTCGAAGAATGCGGGAAAATCCTGAGGATTCCACCTCCGGGACGCCTCCCGGCTCCACTCCTGGAGAGCACGGGGATCCACAAAGGTTTCTCTCATCGGAACCGGCGTCAGGCTCTCGAGACGCCCCACCGACCGCTGCGAGCTCACCGAGAACTCCCGGAGCGATTCAACCTCGTCTCCGAAGAACTCGATGCGTGCCGGATTGGGGCTGCCCGGGGGATAGACGTCCAGAATTCCGCCACGGCGGGAGAAGGTCCCCACACCGGTCACCGGCTCTTCCCTGACATACCCCGCCCGTTTCAGGTAGCCGATCAGCTCCTCCAGGGCGATCTCTCTGCCCGGAGCCAGCTCGGGCACCTGCAGGAGGTCGGGAAGAACCTCCGGCAAGCGAGTCACCAGGGCCGTGGGGCCGCAGAGCAGAATGTCCAGGGACCGCCGGTGCATCTTCCAGAGGGCCAGGGTCCGCTGCTCCACAGCCTCGGCGTGGGGAGAAAGACCGCTATAGGGACCCGGCTGCAGTGCCGGAAAGGCGGCCACCCGCTCCCCCGGCCTCCCGGAAAGGCCGCGGTGATAAAAGGCCGTGGTGGCGGCCATGGCTTCCAGGTCCGGGACACCGGCGCTGACGAACAGAATCGGCCGACTCAGGATCCGGTGCAGGAGGGCCAGATAGGCGGGTTTTGCAGCCGCGGTGATGCCGGACAGGGTGATCACGCAGGGTCCGGAATCGACCTGGCCGGGAATCGATTGGAGGAGCGGGTCCTGCGCCAGTTTGGAAAGCAGATGTTGGGTAGCCACATCTAAGCCTTCCGGCCGTAGCGGTGAAGAATGCGCTCGATGATTGCGGTGGAGGATTGACCCTCCAGGTAGGGCAGGGGAACCACCCTGCCGCCGGCCGCCTCCACCTCCTGCCGTCCCACGATGGTTTCCACCGTCCAGTCGCCCCCCTTGACCAGCACGTCGGGAAGCAGAGCCGCGATCAGCCGATGGGGCGTATCCTCGTCAAAGACCGTAAGGTAGTCGACGCTGTCAAGCCCCGAGAGCAGGCGGGTCCGCTCGTCCTGGGTCAGGATCGGCCGCAGGGGTCCCTTCAGCTCCCTGACCGAACGATCGCTGTTGACTCCGACAATGAGGGCGTCTCCCATTCGCCGGGCGCGGCTCAGGTAATCGATGTGGCCGGGGTGGAGCAGATCGAAACATCCGTTGGTGAAGACCGTCCGCTTGTTCTCCTGCCGCAAGCGAGCCCGTTGCGCCAGCAGGTCCTCCAAAGCCAGAATCTTCTGCTGCGACATGTTGGAAACCGACGGGGAGATCGGAGGCAGGGAGCAGGGATAGCAGGCCGGGATTATAGCACAGCCCCGGAGCGGGCCGGGGGAATCCCCGGGGATTCCCAGGAGACTTGCCGGGAGGATTTGGTGGAGGATCTTCGCCGCGGGGCCGGGTTTTTGGAGAAATGCTACGCGGGGCCTCTGCCGGGAGTCGACTTCATCCCTCGCATGGTTCCGGCCAGTGCTCGACGTCGAACGCTACGGCCCATCGCCTCCGGTTTCGTGGCCGGCAGGCAGGACACTCGGACCCTTCGCAGAGGGATGCAGGGCCATAGTGGTGCAGCCGCCCATTTGATAAAGGTTCATGCGGTTACCTCTGCCGCCTCTGACCGAAGCCGCATCCCCAGGCGTTCCAGCAGATCTCGATCCAGGTCGGTTTGGGGATTGGGAGTGGTCAGCAACCGCTCCCCCATGAAGACCGAATTGGCGCCGGCCAGCAGGCAAAGCGCCTGGGCTTCATCCGAGAGCGACAGGCGGCCGGCGCTCAAGCGCACCATGGCCTCCGGCATCAGGATGCGGGCGGTTGCGATCATGCGGACCATTTCGAAAGGATCCACCGCTGCCTGATCCGCCAGCGGGGTTCCTTCCACCCGAACCAGCAGATTGATGGGCACGCTCTCCGGGTGAGGATCCTGGGTGGCCAACTGTTCCAGCAGGCGCCAACGGTCCCGGCGGCTCTCCCCCATGCCGATAATCCCGCCGCAGCAGACGCTGATGCCCGCATTGCGCACCCGTTCCAGGGTTTCCAGACGATCCCGGTAGGTCCGGGTGGTGATGATGCGGCCGTAGAACTCGGGCGAGGTGTCCAGGTTGTGGTTGTAGGCCGTCAGTCCCGCCTGGGCCAGTGCCTCCGCCTGGGGCTGAGACAACATCCCCAGGGTGCAGCAGGCCTCCATGCTCAGCTCCTTGACGCCGCGCACCATGGACAACACTTTCTCGAACTCGTCACCGTCAGGCGCCTGGCGCCAGGCCGCCCCCATGCAAAAGCGGGTGGCCCCCTGCCGGCGCGCTTCCCGCGCAGAGGCCAGCACCTGCTCGGGGCTCAAGAGCTTCTGGCCGGCAACGCCCGTATCGTAACGGGCCGATTGCGGGCAGTAGCCGCAGTCTTCCGGGCACCCCCCGGTCTTGATGCTGAGAAGCGAGCATCCCTGCACCTCCTCGGCGCAGTGGTGGCGGCGGTGCAGGCTCTGGGCGCGAAAGATCAGCTCTGGAAGGGGCAGCGTGTAGATGGCCTCGATTTCTTCCAGGCTCCAGTCAGAACGGATAGGGCTCGAATCGGCCTGCTTCATGTTGGCGCTCTTCCTCGACTCCGGTTGGAATCCCGGCGGGGTGACGCTGGGCGCTCCCCTGGCCACGGGTAGCGGATCAGTTGTAGATCTCCCCATACTTGGCCCTCAGGTAGCTCACGAAGGGCGCGGCCCTCAGCTCCTCTCCGGTGATGCGACGGACCAGTTCGGCGGGCATGAATTTCCGGCCATGGCAATGGACGCGCTCCCTCAACCAACCCAGCAGCGGCGAGAATTCCCCGCGTTCAATAGCCGCCGGGATGCCGGGAACCTCCCTCCTGGCGCGGTCGTAAAGCTGCACCGAAATCAGATTCCCCAGCGAATAGGTGGGGAAATACCCGAACAGGCCGTGCGACCAGTGGACGTCCTGGAGCACTCCCAGAGCATCGTTGGGGGGAGTGATCCCCAGGTAGTCCCGCATCTTGTCGTTCCAGGCCTCCGGCAGGTCCGCCACCGGGAGGCTGTCCTCGACCAGGTGGGCTTCCAGCTCGTAGCGCAGCATGATGTGCAGATTGTAGGTCACTTCGTCGGCCTCAACCCGGATGAGCGAAGGCTCGACCCGATTGATGGCCCGGTAGAAGGATTCCAGGGAGCACCCGGACAACTCTTGAGGAAAGCTGCGCTGGAGCCGGGGGTAGGCGAATTTCCAGAAGCCCCGGCTCCGGCCCACCAGGTTTTCCCACATCCGCGACTGGGACTCATGAATGCCCAGGGAGGTGCCGCCGCTCAGGGGGGTGCGCTCCAGGGCCGCGCTCACTCCCTGTTCATAGAGGGCGTGGCCCGTTTCGTGAAGGGTGCCGAACAGGGCCGAAGGGAGACACCTCTCGTCGAAGCGGGTGGTGATT
>JAPOZE010000395.1 GCA_026706225.1 Acidobacteriota bacterium | reverse complement strand
TTCATCCTGTTTGCCCTCATCTTCGAGGCGCTTCGCTAGTGTTAACAGGCCCTAGTTTGGGGACGCCCGACCAGGATAACCGCCCGGGCCTCGTCCCCGGCAGCCGTTCCCACCGCGGCCGACACCTCGAACAGCTTCTCCAGCATGGAGGCCAGCTCCGAAGCCGCCAAGCTCTCCAGTTCGCTTGCCTCGCCGCCCACCACGATAGCCACCCGCGGCCGTTCCTCCTCGAGCAGGCAAGCCGGCGCCCCCGCCAGCATCACTGCAAGACACAGCAGGCGAATCCCCGATGGTCTCCTCATGACGACTCCTCGAGTGGTAATGGATAGCACCACCATTCTATGACAAATACCCCCGTCCGCAATGAGGATGAGCCGGGGGATGGTGACCGACGCCGGAGCTTCATGGCCGCGGGACGGAGGAGTTCAAACCAGCCGCACCCCCTTTCTTGCCGATCGTTCAAGGAAAAATGACCGGTCGTTGGTATGAACTTGAACCACAAATGGACACGAATGAACACCAATTAACGGTAATGATGCGTCGGGCTTTTTGCAAAATTGGCAGTGGACAGGTCATTTTGCCGGCAAACGTGATGTTCTGCCGCTTTCAATATTGGGTGAGACCTGGTGAGCCATGCGGGTTCACCACAAAAAGCACAAAAGTCACAGAACAAATTTTTCTGATTTCGAGTCTTGTCGATATTCCAATCTTTTTGTGTTTTTGTGCCTTTTGTGGCCATTCCCTGCAACGATCCCGCTGCCGAATCCTGCAAACGCCTCAACTCACTCAACTCATGAATCAAATTATTGGTGTCCATTCGTGGTTCGTCGTTTTTCTTTGTTTCTTTCTTCGCGGCCCTTGGTGGTCCTTCGTGCCCCTTCTTGGATAACTCTTTTGCCCTCTGGGCTTTTGGTGCTACAGTGTGCGGGCGTCTGCACTCCCAAGCTATTGGTTCCGGAACGACCGCGGCTGATCTCACCCTTCCGGTGAGCAGTCACGCAGAAGACAAGGAGTCCCCAAAATGGAATTCAACCGACGAACCTTCCTGGAAACGGGAGCCCTGGGCATGGCGGCCTGGGGAGGGTCCATGGCCGATTTTCCACTACAGGGAAAGGCCGCAAGCATGTCTTCCCAAGGGTCCGTCAAAGACAGGCCACCGGCCTACCCTGTCATCTACAACTGGGACGGGGCTCCTCACGATTACTCCGAGTACCCGCAATCGGTGGAGCAGTTCGTGGAGAAAGCCTACGCCCCCATGAAGGATACCCAGGTGGGGGCTCACTTCTGGTGCACCGGCGAACACGAGGCCAAGTGGCCTTCCGAGACCATCGAAATGGCGGGCGACTCCCAGGGCCGCCTCTACGACACGGTGCGGTCCATGCGGCACAACGAAGGCATCCGGGAGCTGCTGCGCAAGGGCGAGAATCCCTATGCCGCCCTGGTGAAGCGAGGTCATGAGCTGGGAATGCATGTCTACGCCTCCATCCGAATGAACGACAACCACTTCAACGGCCTGCAGCTCGAGGACATGGCCGAGGCCAGCATCGAAGGCCTGACTCCCCTGCGCAAGCAGCACCCGGAGTGGTGCCTGGGACCCCGCCAGGCTCCCAGGTGGTTCGCGGCCTCCTGGAACTTCGCCATCCCCGAGATCCGGGAACTCCGCCTGCAGAGCGTCACCGAGGTCTGCAAGCTGGCCGACTGGGACGGTGTCGAGCTGGACTGGCAGCGCCACGCGTTCCACCTGCCCCTGGATGACGCCCAGCGCCTCAGCTATACCCTGACCGACCTGCAGCGGGCCTTGCGCTCCATGACCCGCCGCCTGGCCCGGGAGAGGGGCAGGCCGTTCTACGTTGCGGTGCGGGTGGCCACCACCATGGAGGCCTGCCGGCGCATCGGCTACGACCTGAAGACCTGGGTCCGGGAAGATCTCTGCGACATGATGACTGCCGGAGGCGGGGCCCTGACCGACTACGGCGTGGAGGTGGAAGCCTTCCTCGACCTGCTGAAGGGCACCGGAATCCGCTTTTATCCCGGCTTCGACAGCGGCTTCTGGGGCCCCCACCAGGGCCTGAAGCCCGCCCGGGAGTGGCATGAGGCCATGGTGCGGGCCGCCGCCACCGGCTACTGGGAACGCGGGGCCGACGGCATCTACTGCTTCAACTGGCACGCCAACGAGAAGACCCGCCGGCCGCTGCTGACGACCGTGGGATCGCTCGGGACCCTCAAGGGAACCGACAAGGTCTACGGGGCCCTGCACCGCTACATCGGCGGCTGGCCCTTCAGCGAGCCCAAGGAAGGCAACTGGGCCGGCGCCGACCTACACGACCGCCTCTATGGAGAGACCCCGGTGGCGCTTTACCGGACCCTGACGGAGGAAGGCCCCCGCTTCCACGTCAAGGTCTACGACGACACCGTCCAGGAAGCTGGCGAAGGAAACCTCAAGACCGCCGAGCTGCAGGTGGAACTGAAACACCGCTCGGTCAAGGACAAGGTCGAAGTCAGCCTGGACGGCGCCCTGCTGCCCCAGCCTCAGGTACGCAACGTGGCCGCAGAGGACCCGGACAACCCCTCCGA
Source organism: Acidobacteriota bacterium (assembly GCA_026706225.1). Next base: position 8,096 of record JAPOZE010000395.1, on the reverse strand, counting down.
CGTGGCTGAAGACTGTTGGCTGGTGTGGAAGCTGCGGCCGGAACAGGCCGCCCGGGGCACCCACGTGGTCCAGGTTCGCCTGCTGAAGCGGGATGCACGGCTAAGGCCGCCTCTGGTGGTGCAGAGCGTGGAGATCCACTTGAACTATAAGTCGTCTGCTGCCTAGGGTGGCCCTGCCGGATCACTTTCGCGGATGCGTTCCGCCAACACCTTGGCCTGTTCCGGGTCCAATTCCTGCAGGATTTCAGCCTGCGCCTCCGCCGAGGCCCTATCGCCCGCACTCAGGTAGACCAGGCCCAGGTGGAGCCGGACTTCGGCATTTCGGGGGGAGAGGCTCGCGCTTCGGGACAGGGCCTCGATGGCCTCCCGGGTGCGGCCCAGGCGGGCCTGGGTCAGGCCCAGGTTGACGTAGGCCCTGGCTGAATCGGGCCGCAGGCGCACGGCTTGGCGGAAGGCTGCAACGGCATCCTCCAACCGGCCCAGTTGGCTGTAGGCCATTCCCAGGTTGGAGTGGGCTTCGGCGTCCTCCGGCTTCAGGCGGACCGCCTGCCGGAAGAACGGCAGAGCTTCCTGGATGCGGCCCTTCCGGGCCAGAGCTACGCCCAGGTTGTAATGGGCTTCAGGGGAAGCGGGATCCTGGGCGGCAGCCTGGCGAAAGGCCTCCAGGGCTTCCTCCTGAAAGCCCTGTCGCGCCCGGGCCAACCCCAGGTTCAGGTGGGCCTCGGCACTGTCCGGATCCACCCGCAGTGCCTGGAGAAAATGGCGAGCCGCCTCGGCTGCCCGCCGCTTCTCCAGGGATTCCCGCCCCAGACCGAGGTGGGCCTCCGCCAGCAGCGGATCGGACTGCAAAGCCCGCCGGAACGATTCCACGGCCGGGCGGCCCTGCCGCCGGTTGACCAGCCCCAGTCCCAGATGGGCCTTGGCATAGTTTGGGTCGAGCGCCAGCGTCCTCCGGTATTGCTCCATTGCGGCCGCGTATTGCCCCTGTCGCCGCATCGCCTCGGCCAGGTTGAAGCGGGCGATGGGGCTGTCGGGATCGATGTCCAGCGCTCGTTCCAGGCTGGCCCGAGCCGCATCGTAGGCCCCGGTCTTTGCCTGGGCCATGGCCAACTTGACCCAGGGCTCGGCGAAGGGAGCGCTCTTTCGCTCCAGGGTTGCCGTGAGCCGGTCCAGACCTTGCCGCAGGCTTCCCGGAGTCTGCACCTCGGCCATCCCCAGGTAGAGATCTCTTTCCCACCCGGACAGCGACCGGGGAAAGTACAACTGCGGCTGCTCCTTCTTTGGGGAATGGTCTTCCGTCAATGGCGCCAGCAGTTTCGGCCCGGGAGGGCCCCTCTGAATCAGGTGATCGGTCATGACCGCATGCACCACGTCCTGAGCCCGCCGCTTGGGCATGTGGCAAGCGGTGCAATCGCCGGGAGGCGTCTCTCCATGGACAGCGGTCGAGGGCCGGTTGTGGCAACTCAGGCAGCGTTCCCGGTAGTGCCTCAAGGCCTCTTCCCCTCGCAGCTTGCGGTGGGGGTCATGGCAGGTGGTGCAGGTCAGGGCGCCCCGGCTCTGGCGGAAGCAGGCCGACTGCCGCATGCGGTAGCCGGCGCTGTCGATCTCGAAACGATCGAGCGGGTGCCCTGAGTCGGGGTCGCCAAGATCGAAGTGGACGATGTAATCCGCCAGGGACTCCCCCGGTTTGAAGGAATAGACCGGGCGGCCCGACCGCCTGAACCGCGGCGCCGCCGCCGCCGCTTCCAGGTGACACTGCAAACAGACATCGAGCTGCCGCTCGGGACTCAGCCTGGCCGGATTGACAATGGACTGGCGGATCTGTCCGGCCGCGGCCGTTCCGCTCGACGCCAGCTTCACGTGATCGGCGCCCGGGCCGTGGCAACGGTGGCAACCGATGCCGGAGGGGAGTTCCGACCTGAAAACGTTTCTTTGACCATAGCGATCCGAGGGCTCCGGGAGCAGCGGATAGCCGTTGTGACAGAAGAGGCAGGAGTGGGTGACCTGCCGGCCGAAGTCTTCGTGGTCCGGGCGGTCGTAGCCGGGGCTCATCCCCCAGCGCTGAATCTGCGGATACCAGGTCACCGGCAACTGCCGCAGCACACCCCCGTCATCCAGGCTCAGGTAGCTGCGGGCGTGCTCGCCTGAACCGATGATCCAGTTCACCTCCCGTTCCAGGACATTTTTCTCGTTTCCGTCGGAGTCGAGCCGGTAGCGCCTCTGGAAGAAGCGCCCCTCCCGCTGCACCATCCGGTAATGCCGATTGGAGGGAGCGTGGTGGAAGTGGTTCTCCCGGGTGTAGTCCTCGATCACGTTGTCCGGAGAAGGCCGGTAGAAGGAGCGGGCCATGGCCACTTCCCCATAGCTCCGGTAGATCTCGGCATGGCAGGATTGGCAGACTTGGGAGGAGAGCGGGGGGTTGGTGGAGTTTTGGCCGGATAGGGTGTGGCCGGCCGAGGTCCAGAGCCAGGCCAGGCAAACCAAGCCCAGACCCGCCCAGCCTATTCGACGGGAGAATTCCACAACCGTCATTTCCAGGATCTGAGACAGGACACTAGGGACTACCCCGTGCGGACGCGGTCAGCCTCGGCAGAGGCGGGAAGGAACGGCTGCTCGGCGAATCTACTTGTCCTTCTTGGCGTCGAAGGTGGTCTTCACCTGAGCCGCCAGCGCCTGGATCATGCTGTTGGCTTCGGCGGCATAGGGACCCGAAGGTTCCAACTCCACGTATTTCTTGAACGCCTCCAGCGTTCCCGGAGGCGGAATGGACCTTCCCTGCTCGTCCACCGTGGCCATTCCCAGCAGGCAAACACCGAGTTGGTACTGGGAATTGGCGTGGTCGGGATTGGCCTCGATGGCCTTCTTGAAGGCGGCGATGGCCCCCTCGTTTCGCCCGCTGTTCACCAGGGTGGCCCCCAGGTTGAAATAAGCCAGGTCCGCGTTTCCGGGGTTTAATTCCAGGGCTTTGTTGATGGCCGACAGGGCCTGGTCGGTCTGGTCCATCAGGCCGTACAACAGGCCCAGATTCATCTGGTACTTGGCTCCCACCTTGGAGTCGGGGTTCTGAGCCAGAACGGTCAGAGCCTGCCGGTAGCTATTGATGGCATCGTCGTATTTCCGCAAGGCCCGATTCGCCTCCCCCATCTCGGCAAAAATGATGTGTTGGCGGGGGTCCATCTCGGCCGCCCGGACATAGGCCTGCAGGGCCTGACGGTAGCGCCTGGCGTGGAAGTGTTCCCGGCCCTTCTTGAACTCTTCGTTCATGTGGCCGAACTTTCGCTCTTCCTCCTTGGCGCGATCGGCGGCGACTTCGGCGGCCGAGCGTTTGGCCAGGGCCTCCTGACGCTTCTTTTTCAACTTGGCGATCACCTGGAGATCGAAGTCCACCTTGACCGGCTCGGCGTCATAGGCAAAGGTGTCGCCGGGCCGCTTGGTTCGGTATATCCTAACGTTGGGCACGGCATGCATCTCAGTGCCGTTCACGTGCACACTCACCCGGTAGTAGCCCAGAGGGATAGCGCCGTGAAAGTAGCGCCCCTTCTTGTTGGTCTTGACCGTAAACTTGCGCACCACCTGGGTGTCATCGATGTGAATCACGGCGCCCTTCACGGGCTTGCCGTCCACCCCCTTGACCTGCCCCATCACCTGCGCCCTCTGAGCCTCGCAAACCTCTGGGACGAAAAGGCCGAAGAGCGCCACCGCCAGTAGCGGCAACCCTGAAGACTTGACCAGTCGTGACATGCGACCTCCTGTTCCCGGCATGCCTGCGGCACCCGGGGATCCTGATGGCGCAACGGGATCAAAGGCAAGTCCCTCCGACCGCTGCCGCTTCCACTGATGTTGTCGTCTTGCAATCATAGCACCATGCACGGGTTTAGGGAATATGGGATCGCAGTGCAAAACCGCCTAATCGGCTACCGTCATGGCGCTTCGGGCAATCACCGACTGGCCGCCAGCCGCCGGCGCCCGGGTCATCACCGTCAGCCGGTACTTCCCAGGCTGCACACTCTTGAAAGACAGGTTGAAGACCACCGCGACTCTTCCCTCCCCCCAGGACTGGGTCATGCCCTCCCCCAGGGAGATCAAGGGGAACCGGCTCACCCGCCCGCTCTCATCGGTGAGCTGGACCCTGGCCGTCATTTCCCGGCTCTCCAGGGGATGCTGCAGGTTGTGGAGCCGGTAATAGAAGGTGACCGGCTGCCGGCGGTCGATCAGCCCAGCCTTCAGAGGCAGGACTTGCACGTCCCTGAAGATGAGCGGGGCGTCGCTCGCCAGCAGGCTCTCCTGCTGGAGGGCGCTCAAATCGGCGAGGGGAATGAGCCGCTGGCTCAGCACCAGGGGACCGCTTTCCAGACTGGCCGCGGGAATCGGGCCTGCAGGCGATGCTGCCGCCACATCCCGACCATCCGCGCCGGCCTCCGGCACGGGAATCCCGAACGCCTGCTGCAGAGATCCCATCCTGGCCTGGTTGCTCTCCCTCACTACCGCCTTGACCGTGTATCGGCCCGCAGGAATCTCCACCTCCGTCTTGGCCATGAATCCGCGCTGGAGCATGGAGCGGTAGCTGGATTCGCTCAAACTGAGCTCCACCTTCTGCTCGGAACCGTCCACGTGGGAGCCTTTCTCATCGTAGACCGCCACGACCAGATTCAGCAGGTTCGTCCAGCGTCCCTCCTGATGCTGAAAGGGAATCGCCGCGACATTGACCTTGGTGAAGACGCTCAAGCGGTGGCGGTCCCCCTCCAGGGGAGAGGACCTGAAACCCAGTTCCAGTGGGATGCGATCGAAGCGGCCCGGCGCCTCCAGGGCAAGCTGGAAGTCTTCGTTCTTGCGCTCCTCCTGGGAGAGTTCTTCCCGGGGCGCAAAGTAGCCGCGGCGGTAGCTGAGCTCCAGTCCGGGGCGGGCCACTTCCACCCGGATCCGGTGGTATTTGCCGCCGGCCTTCTGATCGGGGGAAGCGTAGGAGAGGACGTAGTAGAAGGACTGAGCGTCTCTGATCTGTCGGAAACCAGCCACGAGATCATTGCTGTCACGAAAATAGGTCCCCCCGGTCTCCTCGGTCAGTTTTTCCAGCGGGCGACTCTGATAGACCTGATCCAGATGCCGGGCCGAGAGAGTCCGACCGATATTCCGACCAGCGACAAATCTCGGATCCACCGGAGGTTCATAACTGCTCGCTTCATACCCGAAGGTATTCAGACCACGAATGTCGACGGCATTGAACGATACTCCGGATTTCAGGGCCTGGTTAACCACTTGATCCAGTCTCCAACGCATTCTGCGTCCCACTACAAACCCTTCGGACAACAGCACCAACGCCTTGCCGATCGTGAAATTCTGTAGCTGTCGAAGGTGTATGGCGAGACCGGCCAACAGCCGGTGAACCGCAGCCTGGGTTTCCTCGTATTGACGGTAGGCTCTGGCGCGGATTCTCAGATCAACCCCACCGACATGCCCTCCCTCGACAATTCTGATTGCTTGCAAGTCGGTCAGGCTCACCTGATTTGGCCCAATTGCCTGCCTACCTCGATAAGGACGGGCCAGGTCCAGTTTCCCGACATTCAATTCCTGAATCTCACCGCGCAAGAACTCCTGGTTGCCGCTAAAGGGAATGGTGACCCGACCGGAGGCAGAAAAGACACCCACCCGATCTTTCGGTCTCATTTCTTCCGCCACGAACGTCTTCAGGGCGGATATGGTCCAACCGAAGAACTCCGGTGATTGCTCGGTCAAGTCGTCGATAAAAAAACTGATGAGCTTGCCGGGTTCTCCCTCGGAGCCTTGCAAGGGCTGCAGGGCGCCCGTCTCGGCCGCGGCCGCCCCAGCATCGTCCTCCGGACCGGGACCGGCGAGGGGCTGGCTGGATTCGATCTCGAAGCTTTGAATCCGCTGGGGCTTGCCGTCTTCGAAAAGCTTGAAGTCGGCGGCGGTCAGGTCCTTGACCGGCCGTCCGGCCTTGTCGGTGACGGTGACGCTGACCGGTACCACGTTCACCGGCACCTTGATGGTGAATTCCGGCCCGGACTCCGGTTCACCGGCGGCGCCGGATTCGCTCCCCCGCTTCTGGGCCGCGGCGGCGGCGGCCGAGACCGACAGCGTCAAGAGTAGGCAAACGGCTGCAGGGAGGGCAAAGCAAGGATGGCAGGACCGAAACGGCATCGTCTCTACCGCAGAAGGTGATGAAGCGAAGGGCTACAACCCCATTGTGCGGTGCCCGTGGCGGGAGGTCAAGAACTCAGCGGCATGCAGGTCAACAGGGGATATCCTGGGATGACGACTTCCCGCGAGCGCGGGCGTCCCGCCCGCACAAATCCTGGCACAGCCTCGGATGATTCGGTGACTCAACGGAGGACGAAGGCGGTTGTTGCAGGGCTTTCCTGTGCAGCGCCTTTCAATCGTGGATTTACAGTCGTTCGATAGGGAGCTGTCAACGCTCCCTGCGGGAGGCTTCGATTTCGGCGTTGATCTCTTCCAGGGACAGTCGATCAGTACCAGCACCCTTCGAAGATTGTTGCATGGCTTTAGCAGCCACCTGGGCGCGGGACCGGCGCAGGGCGCGCAGCGATTCGTCCAGGGTCTTGTCCGACGTCGCTGAAGGCGGCGCGACAGGCTCGCGGTTGGAGGTCACGATGAAGTCCCTTTGTTTGCAAGCGTCCTCCACACGGCAGCCAATTGGCCACCCAACTCGTTGAAGCTCGCGAATCTCATCAGGAGCTCTTTGTTCTATGCAATAGGGTCCGAAAAGCCCGCTATTGCAGCACCGTGACCGTGGTCCGGGCGCCGACCGATTGGCCGCTGGCTCCCGGCGTCCGGGTCATCAGCGTCAACTTGTATTGGCCGGGCTCGACGTTCTTGAAAGCCAGGTTGAAGGCCACGTTCACGGCGCCCTCTTCCAGGGGTTCCACTTGACCTTCGCTCAAGGTTATGAGGGGAAACCGGCTGACCTTGCCCCAGCGGTCGGTCAGTTGAATTTTGGCCGTCATCCCCTGGCTCTCCTGGGGATACATCAGGTTGTAGAGGGTATAGAAGAAAGTGACGGGGTATTGGCGGTCGATCCGGTCGTCCACCGGAGAATGAATCTGGACGTCCCCGAAGATCATGGCCTGCCCGCCCTCCAGCAGACTGGCCTGCAGCTCGGCGCTCAGATCGGCCAGCGGCGTGAGTTGCTGGGTCAGCACCAACCGGCTGCTCTCCAGGCCGCCCGCGGGCAGGGATGGATCGGGGCCTTCCTCCGCCGGGGCCGGTTCCACGGATTCCGAGCGCACGAACTCCTCGGGAAGGGTGGGTGCGGCTGCTTCCGCAACCCCGGAGTCGGCCGGGGATGGCAGACCTGCCGCGACGCTCTCGGTTATGGGCAGGGTGACCGTCTCGTCGAGGGACCCCATCCGGGTCCGGTGGCTTTCTCTGACCACCGCCTTGACATTGTATTCGCCCGCAGGAACCTCCCACTCCGTCCGGGTGGTGAAGCCGCGCTGGAGCATGGAGCGGTAGCTGGATTCGCCCAGATTCAGCTCGATGGTCTTTTGAGACCCTTCCACCTGCTGGCCGTCCCGGTCGTAGATCATCAGCACCAGGTGGAGCAGATTCTGGCGCCGTTCTCCCTGCTGCCGAAAGGACACCCCCTCAATCCTGACGTTGGTGAAGACGCTCAGGCGGTGGCGGTCGTCCCGGGTCGGGGATGAACGGTAGTCCAGTCGCAGCGGGATCTGGTCGAAATTTCCAGGGGCGGCCAGGGCCAGTTGAATGTCTTCGTTCTTGCGATCCTCCTGGGAGAGTGTTTTCCGGGGCGCAAAGTATCCCCGGCGATAGCTGAGCTCCACGGTGGGCCGGTCCACTTCCACCCGGATCTTGTGGTATTTTCCGTCGGCCTTCTGATCGGGGGAAGCGTAAGAGAGCACATAGTAATAGGACTGGGTATTGCTGATTTGGCTGAGGCCCGACACCAGGTCGTTGTTGTCGGTGAACAGGACGCCCCCGGTTTCCTCGGTCAGTTTCTCCAGGGGGCGGCGCTGATAGGTCTGGTCGCGGTAGAGATCGGAGAATTCCCTGCCCATGGTCAAGCCCGCGTTGAAGTCCTCCCGGCTGATTGGCTCGCC
>JAPOZE010000116.1 GCA_026706225.1 Acidobacteriota bacterium | reverse complement strand
AGCGGCTTGGGGAAGCCTATGTGGGTCATGACCGGGAAACTCTGAAGGGGCTGGGAAAGGAAAACAGGCACCGGGCCAGGGTCTTGCTGATTGGACTCTATCGAGTGTCCAGGCAGGTTCCGCAGGCCCTGGCCGTCTGCAGGGCCGCCAGGGAGCAGGCGCCGGCTCGAGCCATCCGTGCGCTTTGCGCCGACGTACTGGCGGAGAGTGGAAAGCCCGAAAAGGCGTTGCGGGAATTGGAGGGGATGCTCGAGGGCGACAAGGAAGACCTGGAGATCTACCACTACATTCTGCAGGTCTACCAGAGAGAAAAGCGATTCGAGGAAGCCGAAAAGAGGCTCTACGAAGCCGAGAAGTATTTCGAGCACGAGAAGTCCTTCTACTTCATGCTGGGAGCCCTGCAGGAGCGCCAGAAAGAATATGACAAGGCGGCGGCGACTTTCAGAAAGGTCATCGCCCTGGACCCGAAGCACGCGTCCGCCTTGAATTACCTGGGCTATATGTGGGCCGACCTGGGCGTCAACCTGAACGAGGCGCTGGACCTGATCAAGCAGGCGGTGGCCCTGGATCCCAACAACGGCGCCTACCTGGACAGTCTGGGTTGGGTCTATTTCAAGATGGACCGCATCGAGGAGGCGGAGCGCTACCTGGTGAGCGCCCTGGACCGGGTTCGCCGGGACCCCACCATTCACGAGCACATGGGAGACCTGTACTACCGCAAGGGGAAATACCGGCAGGCTCGTTCGTCCTGGCAGCGCTCGCTGGCCTACGGTCAGGACGAGGAGGAGACCCGCAAGGTCAAAAAGAAAGTGGCGGACCTGGACACCAAGCTGGCCTTGTCCGCCGAGGATGAGTAGGCGGCGGCGGATTCCACTCATGCAGCCCAATCCGGACGGATTGGGCTTTTTTGCGCCCAACACGACCATGACCCCTGAGCGAATCAAGCTGCGCTGCCACGCCAAGGTGAACCTGGGACTCCATATCCTGGGCAAGCGAGAGGACGGCTATCACGAGATTCGCACCGTGCTTCAGACCGTCGGTCTCCACGACACCCTGGAGATTCGTCTCACCCGGGGTCGAGGCGTGTCCTTCCAATGCAACTGGGACGAATTGAACCGCGGTGACAACCTGGTGATTCGGGCCCTGGAAGCCGTCTGCCGCCATGCGCGCCTGGAACGGGGACTGGAGGCTCGACTGGAAAAGAGGATTCCCGCGGGCGCCGGCCTCGGAGGGGGAAGCAGCAATGCCGCTGCCGCCGTTTTGGGCTTGGACCGCCTGCTGGGGCTGCGGATGTCCCGGCGGGACTGGTTCGAGATCGGAGGTGCGTTGGGGTCGGACGTCCCCTTCTTCTTTGTGGGTGGGCGGGCGCTTGGAGTGGGGCGGGGCTCCGAGGTCTATCCGCTGGAGGACGCTGCTCCCCGCCACGTTCTGATCGTCGTCCCGCCCCGGCCGATGCCGACCGCCGATGCCTATGGGAAGGCGAGTTTGCGGTTGACAACCCCGGTGAACAAAAGTAAGATTCCGCTCTTCTGTCCAGCCTATTTGGATGCGTTGGAGTCAGGGGATGGGCTGGAGAACCACTTCGAAACGGTGGTTTTCAGGGAACAGCCTGACCTGAAGCGCCTGAAGCAGAGGCTCCTCCAATGGGGCGCCAGGCAATCCGGCCTCACCGGGAGCGGCTCGGCGCTGGTAGGTCTTTTTGACGAAAAAGGAGCATTGACACAGGCTCACGCAGCCCTCCGGGCCGGGAATGTCCGCCTCCTGGCGACTCGAACCCTGACCCGGGATCAGTATCGGCACTCCCTTGTCGAATGTCTCCAGCGGGCCATCGGATAATGGGGCGTCGTCAAGTGGTAAGACACGGGTCTTTGGAACCCGCATTCGGAGGTTCGAATCCTCCCGCCCCAGCCAACTGCTTCCCCGATACATCGACGATCGACGGGCCCCTGAAATACTAAATTCAGAGGTGAAGGTCTCTTGACTAACGGCATGAAGATCTTTACGGGAACCGCCCATCGGGCCTTGGCCGAGGAGATCTGTCAATCGCTGAATGTCCCCTTGGGCGAGGCCTCGGTCTCCAGGTTCAGCGACGGCGAGGGGTACTTTCAGATTCTGGAGAACGTGCGGGGCGAAGACGTCTTCGTGATTCAGCCGACCTGTCGTCCGGTGGACCGGAGCCTGGTGGAGTTGCTGCTGATGATCGACGCCTTCAAGAGAGCCTCCGCCAGGCGGATCACGGCGGTCCTGCCCTATTTCGGGTATGCCCGCCAGGACCGGAAGGACAAGCCGAGAGTTCCCATTTCAGCCAAGCTGGTGGCCGACCTGCTTTCGACCGCCGGGGCCAGCCGGGCTCTCACCATGGATCTGCACGTGCCCCAGATTCAGGGCTTTTTCGATATTCCGGTGGATCACCTCTACGCCGCTCCGGTAATGATGGGGTATTTTCAGAACCTGCACCTGCCCGACCTGGTGGTGGTCTCTCCGGATGCCGGGGGCACGGAGAGAGCCCGGGCCTATGCCAAGAAGCTGCACGCCAGCCTGGCCGTCATCGACAAGCGCCGCGTCAAACCCAACGAAGCGGCGGTGGTCAACATCGTGGGCGAGGTGGCCGGCAGGACGGCGCTCATCGTGGATGACCTGGTGGATACGGCCGGCACCCTGGTCAAGTCCGCCGAGGCGCTGGCCAAGCAGGGAGCCACCCGGGTCTACGCCTGCTGCACCCATCCGGTCCTGTCGGGTCCGGCCACCCGGAGAATCGCCGGGTCCAGCTTGACCGAGCTGGTGGTGACCAATACGATCCCCTTGTCGCCCGAGGCCTCCCAATGCCGGGACATTCGGGTCCTGAGCGTCGCCGGGCTTCTGGGCAAGGCCATCCAGTCCATTCATGAGGAGAGTTCCGTCAGTTCGCTGTTCATCTAGCCAGGTTGTGCCTCAGACCGACAACCCGGAAAACAGCCTCGGCCAAGGGGCGCCAAAAACCGCGAAAAGACTGACCAAAGAGAGTCGCCGATGAAATCAATCCAAGTTTCAGCCGAAGTCCGGTCCAGTTACGGCAAGAACGCCGCGCGCCAGTTGCGAATCCAGGGCAGGATTCCGGCCGTGCTCTACGGCCGGCAGGAAGCGGCGCTCTCCTTGACCGTGGATCCCAAGGACCTGTTGGCCATCCTGCACTCGGGAGCGGGACACAACACGATTCTCTCGCTCGATGTCAAGGATCAGGGGGAAGCCAGCGTCATCCTGAAAGAGTGGCAGTTGGATCCCATCAAGGAGACCCTGCTGCACGCCGACTTTCTGCGGATTGCCATGGATAACGCCTTGCAGGTCAGCGTGCCGGTGCTGCCGGTGGGTCTGGCCACGGGAGTCAAGGATCAGGGAGGCATCTTCGAGTTTGTCCTCAGGCATCTTGAGGTGGAGTGCCTGCCGGCGGACATCCCGGAGCACATCACCGCCGATATTTCCGGTCTGGAGATCGGCTCCAACTTGAGAGTGGCCGACCTGCCGGTGGATCCCAAGCTGAAGGTCCTGTCCGATTCCGACCTGGTGGTGGCCCACGTGGTTGCGCCCAAGGAGGAGGTGGCCGAAGCGGCCGAAGAGGCCGTGCCGGGACTGGAGGGGGAAGAGGAGCCGGAAGTGATCGGGAAGGGCAAGGGCGAGGCGGAGGAGGGTAGTAGTGAATGATGAATGATGAATGGAGAGTGAAACGTTTCGAAGACGATTGCCATGCACTCCGCCTGGCTGAAATTCACCAAGCCGGAGACTTCACAGAACTCATTGAAAGATTGCACCGGAATCAACAGGCTACTCAACGGGTCAATCCGATCACTCTCCACTAATAACCATGAAGTTGGTCGTCGGTCTTGGCAATCCCGGGTTGCGTTACGCTCACACGCCCCACAACGCGGGTTTCGCCGTGGTCGACCGGCTGGCCTCGGCGGGGGGAGGTCGCTGGCGGTCCGATCCCGGTCTGTCTCTGGTTGCAACTGTCGGTCTGTCGGGAAGCTCCCTGTTGCTGGCCAAGCCCCAGACCTACGTGAACCTGAGCGGTAGCGCGGTCAGCCTGCTTCTTTCCGGGCACCGCCTGTCCCTTGACGACCTGATCGTAATCTGCGATGATTTGGCGCTGCCCGCTGGGCGGATTCGCATTCGAGCCCGGGGCGGTGACGGAGGCCACAACGGCCTCAGGTCCATCATCGAGGCCTTGGGCACGCGAGAATTTACCCGGATTCGCCTGGGAGTCGCCCCGGGATGGGATGTTTCGGATGCTGCTGATTTTGTCTTGTCTCCCGTGCCTCCGGACCGTGCCGCGGCGTTCGGGCAGATGATTCACAAGGGCGCCGAGGCCCTGGAGTCGATCTGCCTGGCCGGGGTCGACGAGGCCATGAACCGGTTCAATCCGGGGGAGGGCTAGCGGTTTCCGGTTGCGGCATTCCGGTATCAGGCAGACCGACATTATAGGGAACAGGGATTCATGAGACGTTACGAAGTCATGTTCATCGTGCACCCCTCGTCCAATGACGAGGGGATCGACCGGATCACGGGCCAAATGGAGGAAGTGATCCGGAGCTACCAAGGCGAAGTGCACGCCATTGACCGATTGGGCAAGAAGAAGCTTGCCTATGAGATTCAGGATCTGCACGAAGGCATCTACATTCTGCTCACCATTGGCGCCGGCGGGGATTGTGTCAAGGAGCTGGAGCGGCGCTTGAGAGTCAACGACCAGGTCTTGCGCTATCTCACGGTGCGAGTGGATGAGCATCTGAAGAGAGCCGAAAAGATCAAGGCGGCCCGCCTCAAGAAGAAGGCCCGCCGCAGTCGTGGAACCGAGCCCGAGGCGGTTGCTCCCGCCATCTAGCCGGCAGGGCGTGATCCACCCCCTCGCAAAACCAACAAGGAGCTGTTGCAATGCCCCCCAGTCGGAGCTCAGGACGCTCGGGCGCGAAGCCGAGAAGAGGCCGCAGGCGACATTTCGTGCGGCGAAAGAAGGTGTGCCGCTTCTGCGCCGAGAAGATCGACTATATCGATTACAAGGATACCCGTTTGCTTTCCGCCTTCATCCCGGAGAGGGGCAAGATCCTGCCCCGGAGAATTTCCGGAACCTGCGCGCCCTGCCAACGCAAGCTCATGGAGGCTCTCAAGCGAGCCCGTAATATTGCCCTGCTTCCCTTTGCCGCCGGGTAGGCAGATCGCTTGGCAGGCTTTTCCCTCGTTTGCCCGAGACTGGGCACCCGCCTCACTCATTGGTTCGAACGGCCGGAGCAAGAACGCCATGAACGTGATCTTGAGAGAACGAATCGAGAAGCTCGGCGATCGTGGCCAGGTGGTCGCCGTCAAGCCCGGCTATGCCCGCAACTACCTGTTGCCCGCGCGCAAGGCCGTTCTGGCCACCCCCCACAACATGCGCCAAGTGGAACAGGAGCAGGCCGCGGCCGTCCGCCGCGAAGCCATCGAGAAAAAAGAGTCCGAGATGCTGGCGCAGCAGCTTGCCGAGGTTTCTCTGCAGTTTACCCGCAAGGTCGGAGAGCAGGACGTTCTCTACGGCTCGGTCACCTCGCTGGATATCGCCGAGTCGCTGCACGAAAAAGGCTTCGAGATCGACCGCCGCAAGATCGACCTGGAGGAGCCGCTCAAGTCTCTGGGTGGGCACAATGTGCCCATCAGACTCCACCGAGAAGTGACTGCAGTCGTCAGTGTCGACGTGCTCCGGGAAGAGTAGCCTGCAGTCTCCGCCCGCCTGACGGTTGAATCCCGCGGGGCTCCTGCCCGGGTCTCCTCCCCGGAAGGCCACCCCTGTTTTTCCGCGAGCCGGACCCATGCCTGCCGATACCGTGCCGGAAAAAGGACTTCCCCAGAATATCGAGGCCGAGCGCTGCGTTCTGGGAGCCATCCTGCTGGATAACCAGCTCGTCAACCAGGCGGTGGAGTTCCTGAGTCACGAGGACTTTTATCTCGGCAGCCACCGGGTCCTCTTCCAGCAGATGGAGTCGCTGCTCGAGAGCTCCAAGGCCATTGACCTGGTAACCCTGGCCAATGCCGTCGACGGTGTCGGACAACTGGAAGCCATTGGCGGCCGCTCCTTCATTTCCTCCCTGATTGACGATGTTCCCCGCCTGACCAACCTGGAGCACTACGCCCGCATCGTGCAGGAAAAATCCACCCTGCGCAGTCTGATCAAGCGGTCCAACGAGATCATCTCCTCCTGCTACGATCAACAGGACCAGGTGGAGAACGTTCTCGACAACGCCGAGAAGGCGATCTTCGAAATCGCCGAATCCAGAATTCGGACCGGCTTTGTCAGTCTCGGCCAACTGGCCAAGACCAGCTTCAAGAAGATCGAAGCGGCGGCCGGTCAACGCCAGATGGTGACCGGAATCGCCTCGGGGTTCACCCGGTTCGACGAGTTGACCTCCGGGTTCCAGTCCTCCGACCTGGTGGTGCTGGCAGCCAGGCCCGCCATGGGCAAGACCTCTCTGGCACTCAACATTGCCAGCCAGGCTGCCCTGAAATCCGAGAAAAGCGTCGGGATTTTCAGCCTGGAAATGGCGGCCGATCAACTGCTGTTGCGAATTCTCTGCTCGGAAGCCCGAGTCGACGCCCACAAGCTGCGCACCGGATATTTGGGCAAGGAAGAGTGGAACAAGCTTGCCGGCACGTTGGGAGACATGTCGTCGGCTCGGATCTTCATCGATGACACACCGAGTATCGGCCTGCTGGAGATGGGGGCCAAGGCCAGGCGTCTCCAGGCCGAGCGCGGGCTGGACCTGCTGATCGTGGACTATCTGCAGTTGGTTTCGGGAGGCGGAGGGCGAAATGACAATCGCCAGCAGGAGATCTCCAACATCTCGCGGGGACTGAAGGCGCTGGCCAAGGAGCTGGACATTCCGGTGATGGCCCTCTCCCAGCTCAGCCGCGCCCCGGAGCAGCGAACCGAGAGCCACGAACCGAGGCTCTCGGACTTGAGAGAGTCGGGCTCCATCGAGCAGGACGCCGACCTGGTGACCTTCATATTTCGCGAGGAAATGTACAAGCAGACCGACGAGAACAAGGGGGTTGCCGACCTGATCATCGGCAAGCAGCGGAACGGTCCCACCGGCAGGATCAAGCTGGCCTTTCTGAAGGAATACACCCGCTTTGAGAACCTTTGGGAGGAGTAGGATCAAGCCAAGCCATGAATCGAACCGGCAGACCCACCTGGGTAGAGGTCGACCTGGCGGCCATCCGGGCCAACCTCCAGGCCCTGCGGGCCTTTCTGGGCGAGGGCGTTGGGGTCATTGCCGTGGTGAAGGCCGACGCCTACGGCCACGGGGCGGTGCCGGTGGCGCGCTGCCTGGAAGAGGCGGGGGCCGACTGGCTGGCCGTGGCCATTCTGGAGGAGGCTCTGGAGTTGAGGCGGGCGGGCATCGGATTGCCCATCCTGGTGCTCAACGGGTTCTGGCCGGGGGAGGAGGCCGAGATCATTCGCCGGGACTTGACGCCGGCGGTGTTTGCCGAAGACATGGTGCTGCGGTTGGCCCGTGAGGCCGCCCGCCTGAAGAGCCCGGCCCGCTACGCTGTCAAGATCGATACCGGGATGACCCGCCTGGGTATTCCCTTCGAGCAGGCCGGCGAGGTGGTTCGGCGCTGCCTGGCAACGGAGTGGACCCGGTGCCAGGGGCTCTACACCCATTTCAGTTCGGCCGATGAGCCCGGCCATCCCGCCAACCGCCGCCAGGTCGGCCGGTTCAGCCAGGTGCTGGCGGAGCTGCCCTCCGGGAAGGCGGCGGGATTCCGCAACCACATGGCAAACAGCGCCGGCATTCTCGGTTTTCGAGAGGCCTGGCACGATGCGGTCCGTCCCGGGCTGATGCTCTATGGCATCAATCCCTTGAGCGGACCGACTCCGCTGACCCTGAGTCGGGCGCTCAGCTTCAAGACCTCGATCGTGCAGGTCAAGAGGGTGAAGGCCGGGACCGAGGTCGGATATGGGGGCGACTACGTGGCTTCGAGAAGCACCCGGATCGGCATCCTGCCGGTCGGCTATGCGGATGGAGTCAACCGGCTGCTGGAGTCCCGGGGGACGGTCCTGCTGCGCGGTCGCCGCATCCCCTTTGCCGGCAGGATCAGCATGGACCTGACCGCCGTGGATATCGGGTCGGCTCCGGAGGCCGGCGAAGGCGATGAAGTCTGCCTGATCGGCCGCCAGGGAAGGGAGGAGATCACGGCCGGAGAATTTGCCGCCGCCTGCTCCACCATTCCCTACGAGGCGCTGTGCCGGATCGGTCCAAGGGTTCCGAGGATCTACCGCTAGCCTGGTGTCCCGGGAGAGGTTTGGTTTGCCATTGCCCTGGCGGCGTCCCATAATTGTGGCCCTTGGCTCCGGCTCTTCGCCGGGTCGGGATGGCTGCCGATCCAGCCCGATATCGGTTGGTCGCCGGCCGGAATTCAGGAGGTCTCATGTCTGAAAACCCTTCTCGCCCAACCCGGGATTCGGACTGGGTGGCGGCCAGCTCCAAGTTGATTTCGGCGGCCGTCATTGCATTCACCGAAGGTCCGGCTGCGGATGCCGAGGGCAACGTCTTCTTCAGCGATATCGCCAACAACCGCATCATGAAGCTTTCCGCCGCCGGGGTCCTCTCGGTTTTCCGGGAGGACAGCGGCCGCACCAACGGAAACATGTTCGATCAGCAGGGCCGGCTGGTGAGCTGCGAAGGGAGTGAATCGGGCCCGGGGGGACGGCGGCGGCTGGTGCGGACGGACATGGAAAGCGGCGAGATCGAGGTGCTGACCGACCGCTTCGAGGGCCGGCGATACAACAGTCCCAACGACCTCGTCATTGACCGTCGGGGACGGATTTACTTCACCGACCCCTGCTATGGCGACCGTTCCATCATGGAGATGCAGGAAGAAGGGGTCTATCGGATCGACCTCGACGGCTCGGTGGTCCGGGTGTTGCAACAACCGGCCATACAGCGTCCCAACGGCATCACCCTCTCACCTGACGACCGGACGCTCTACGTGGTGGACAGCAACCACCGGCGCGGCGGCAACCGCAAGATCTGGGCCTTCGACATTCGGGAAGACGATGGACTGGCCAATCAAAGAGTGGTTTACGACTTCTCCCCGGGCCGGGGCGCGGACGGGGTTCGCGTGGATGCCGAAGGGAATCTCTGGGCCGCGGCCGGGATCAAGATGCCCAGGGGAGAGGGGGAAACCGGCCTGAATCCGCCGGGAATCTACGTGGTGAGCCCAACGGGTGAACTGCTGGGCTTTGTCGACGTTCCCGAAGACCTCATCACCAACCTCACCTTTGGCGGCCCCGGCAAGCGGACCGCCTATATAACCGCCGGAAAGACGCTGTTCCGGATCGATCTCAGCGTGGCCGGCCATACGGTTTATCCCTGATCGGGCTGCAGAGGAAGCGGGAGGGAAGCAGTGAGCAAGATCAACGTGGGCGCGGCCCAGATTCCCCAGACCACCGACGTGGCGGTCAATACGGCCAAGGTGCTTGAGGCCATGGAGAAGGCTGCCCGGCAAGGAGTGGATCTGCTCTGTTTCCCCGAGACCCACCTCTCCGGCTACCGGGTGGGTCTTCTGGCCTCCGAAGCCGCCTGTCCCGCCCAGGCCCTGGAAGCGGCCCTGGAGGCGATTGCCGGGCGTTGCCGCCGACTGAACATGGGGGTGATCGTGGGCACCGAGACGCCCAACGGGGCGGCCAAGCCTTTCAACAGCGCCGTGATCCTGGACCGGGAGGGGAAGACCGTGGCCGTCCATCACAAGAGCCGGCTCACCCCCAAGGACGCCGAAGGCTACTCCCCGGGGACCGGACCCACCCTGTTCTATTTCGACGGCATCTGCATGGGGATCGTCATCTGCTTCGAGGGTTTCCGGTTTCCCGAAAACGTTCGGGAACTGGCCAAGGCCGGCGCCACCATTGTCTTTCACCCCCAGTTCAACCACCTCTACAGCGACATGGCCTGGAAACGACCCATTCAGGAGGCCCTGCTGATGGCCCGGGCCGGGGAGAACACCCTCTACTTCGTTTCGGCCAACATGTGCCATGCCAACAATAACTGCCGCTCCTTCATCATCGGACCCGACGGGCTGGTGATCCAAGCCTCGGAGCTGGGCCGGGAAATGCTGCTGGTAGCCGAGCTGGATACCGATCGCGCCACCCACGCCTTCCTCAAGCAGGATCGGGTCACCATGATGAAAGCCCTGGCAGAGATGTAAGGGACCCCCATCCACAATCGGAAATCAAGAACCCTTAAAACAGTCTTTCTTCGTGTCCCTTCGTAGTCCTTCGTGTCTCTTCCTGGATATCTCCTTTCCGCTTACCGCTTCCCGAACCCGTATTCCTTCAGCAACTCGCTCACCTTTTGGTGCTTGGCCCGGGGGCTGAGGTCGGTCTGTCGCATGAAGCGGTGGGCATCCTGCTCGAAGGAACGCATCCGGATGGCCATGGCGGGGAGCCGCTCCAGGCAGGCGGAAGGGATTCGAATCACACCCTCGTCATTGGCGTGGAGGACATCGCCGGTGCGGATGGTGATGCCTCCGACCTCGATCGGCCGGTTGATCGGGCCGTAGTTGAGCGCACAGTGGTGGATGGTCTTCCCCTTGCAATAGGCGGCAAAGGGGACGCTCAGCAGTCCGGCCACGTCCCTCACGCCCCCATCGGTAACCGCCCCGATGCAGCCGGCGGCGGCCAGCGTCTTGGCCATCCCGTCTCCCAGCA
>JAPOZE010000649.1 GCA_026706225.1 Acidobacteriota bacterium | reverse complement strand
AAATAAATGGCCTTTCATCATGAATCCAGCGACCTGGTGAGAAATGCGGGCTAGGCAGGCACGGGCTGGGGCAAGCACCTGGGTGCCCGGGAACGCTCAGGTCAGGGCTGGGCTTCGGAGGGAAAGAAAAGCCTGGCCGGATGGGTCAGGCGCAAGGTGGGGGAAAGCGTGGCGCCGAGCCTGGCCTCGATCTCGAACAGGCCACTCGGCCTCGAAGGGACTTCGAATTCAACGGCATAGAAACTGTCTGCCCATTGGAAGGCTTCCTCGAGAGTGCGGGGAATATCCCCGGTCGACTTGGAAAGGAACAGCCGGCCCCCCGCGGCGCCGGTTACCTGCATCAGGCCGTCCTGGTAGGTGCGGTTGAGCGAGTCTCTCCCGGGAGCCACGTGGACCACCAGCAGGGGGACGGGGAAACGCACCATGGCCGTCGAAAGGCGGGAGATTTCTTCCTGCAGCGCCCGGCCCTCAAAGCGGCGGCTGAGGTCCCTGCGGTCGCTGCGGTTGATCGGTGGGTTGCTGTATTCGGTCCGGTAGTTGGCCACATCGCTGTCGGTGACCAGAATGACGGCCACCCGGACACTGCTCTTGCGCATCAGGGAAGAGGAAAAGTCGGCCAGGGCCTGGACGGATTCGAGCAGGCCGGCCTTGCCGAACTGGCGGCTCTGCCGGATTTTACTCAACAGGAGCCGTTTGTCCCTGGTCGGATCCTGAATCACCGAGAGGGTCTCCTGCACTCCGATGAGCCCCACCCAGTACTCCGGTCCCAACTTCCGGACCTCTTGGGCCAGCGCCTGTTTGGCGGCGTTGATGGGGGCCTGATCTTCGACCAGGTCGAAGGCCAGAAAGAGAAAGGTAGAGGTGCCCGGTTGCTCCTGCCGAGTAATTTGCAAGGGCTCCGGGCCGGCAAAAATGGAGAGGTCTTCGCGGCCCATCCGGGGTTGGACCGGCGCTCCGTCTTTCAGTATCCAGAAGGGAACGCAAAAGCGAATGCCGCCCGCGGCAGGAGTTTTTTCGGCAGGCAGCCCGGCGAGCGGCAGCAGCAGGCAAAGCCCCAGTACCGCCGGCCATTTGACTGGTGAAATACCGCCGGGAAACACCGGGGTCCCCTCTCTTCACGAGGAATTCAGTTGCTCGGCCGGTCAGGCGAGTGTTCCGAGACAGGACACTAAAAGCTCACACGGAGTCCAAGCTGGACGATGCGCCCGCCCCGGGAGCCGATAATCCTGCCGGCGTTGCTGTTGGGATTTTCGCGGGATCCGATGAAGGTGTCGGGCCGGTTGAGGTTGGCGTGGTTGAGGGCGTTGAAGGCCTCGCCAATGACCTCCAGCGTCCAGTCCTCGCTCACCGGCAACCGCTTGCTCAGGGACATGTCGAGGTTCCAGAAGCTGGGATTCCGCAAGGTTGGATGGTAGCGCGACCCGTTTCCCAGGGTGAAGTCGGCCGGCTGCTCGAAGGCCAGAGGATTGAACCACATCCATGGCGAGCGATCCTCCGGGTGGGGATCGACCCCGGGAACCCGATTGACCCTCAGGGATTCGGCGACTCCGCCGGTGTTGTTGAACAGGGGTCTCAGTTGAATCGGGGTGCCGCTCTGGAAGATGCTCATGCCGCTCAGGGTCCATCCTCGTCCCAGGGCGTTGATCCAATGGTGGGAGCTGGAGAAACGGCGGCCTTCGCCGAAGGGCAGCTCATAGAGATAACTGGCTCTCAAGCGGTGGGTCCTGTCGTTGGAGGAGAGCGACTTTTCGGCCTGCAGGTCGGTCGAATTCTGCGGGGGCTTGCCTTTCAGCAAAGTGTCGATGGCCTTGGAATAGGAATAAGAGCCGGTGAAGCTCAGTCCCCTGGAAAGTCGCTTGTCGACCCGGAGCACCCCGCGATGGATGGCGTTCGATCCGGCAGGGTAGCCGTACCCATGAGCGATGCGGCGATAGTGGGGAAAGGGCCGCAGCGACTGCCTGAAGTCCAGGTCGTTCAGCCGGTCCCTGAACTGCAGGGCGGAAGGGGCCAGGGCGTTGAGATTGACGTCGTTACCCATGGGGAGATGCGTTCCGCGTTCCCCGATGTAGGCCACCCGCACCGCGAAGTCGGAAAAGTCTCTCTCGATTTCCAGCCGCCACTCGTGGACATCGGGCATTTCGGTATCGGGCTCGAAGTAGGCGGCATCCAGGTGGTTGGCGGCAGTCGAGGTGAGGTCCGGTGGGTTGGTCACCTGGGGGAAACCCTGGCGGAGCAGCATGACCGGCTCCAACTGCCGGTTGGACGAAGTGAGCAGCGGCGTGGCGTTGAACCCCAAGGTGCCCAGGTGAGTCGGGTTCAGTGGAAGGGAATCGGAATAGAGCCCGTAGTTGGCGCGTACGACCGTCCTGCGATCTCCCCAGGGGCTCACCGCCACCGAGACTCCGGGTTCCCAGTTGAGCTGGTTGGGCATAAAGGTTCGGGGCTGACCCTCCCGGCCTGCGAATACGAGGACCCCGGGTCGCCCGTTCTCGGGGTTCAAACCCCCGAGGTCCAAGCTGGAGAGCCGGTCGAATTTTTCACGAGGCGCCGTGTCGAATTCCAGGTTCAACCGAAATGTCCAGGTGAGCTTGGGAGTGACCTGGTATTCGTCGGTGAATCCCACCTCGTACTGCTCCGATCGCAGGTAGGTGGGGTGCAAGACCATCGACTGCTCGGCGCGGTCGGGCATCCCCAGCAGGAACTGGGCGGCGGGGCTTCCCGTGTTGTTGATGCCCGGCAGTCCCGTCAGGTCGCCGGAGAAATCGAATAGGCCCGAAGGGTACCGGGAGCGAAAGCTGTTCACCTGTCGCCGGTAGGCCTTGCCGTGCAGCTTCAGATTGTGCTTGTTGTAGCGCAGGCTGATTGCCTCAGACATCGAAAAGTCGGCAATCTGGTAGCGGGCCAACGCCCCGGGCTGGGTGCCGATACTGACAAAATGCCCCAGGCTGAATCGAGGAAAGGCGCCGCCGCTGAGTCCCTCGATGCCGAGTTGTTCCGGGAAATGAGTCCGGTAGACATTCTCCTGGGCGCTGGCCAGGGAACGATGTCGCGCCCACAGGGAGAACTGGTTGACCACCCGGGGCGAGACGCTGAAGGTATGGCTGAACCTCCCGCTCCTGGAGCCGACGCGGCGCTGGGGCCTGCGCGGGTTTGCCGGGTTGTCGAAAATCGGGGAAGCGCCGTCGATCCCGCTGGAGAAGCGGCCGTTCCAGGTGAGCTTGTGCCTGGTTCCGACGTCGTGGTCCAGCTTCCACACCGTTCCATTGGGAGTGTTGGTTTCGGCCGCGTTGGTGAAGAAATTGTTCCGCAGGAATGGGCCCACGCTGGTGTTGGGATGAGGATAGTAGGCCAGGGCCTTCAGGGCGACCGGGTCCAGCCGGTGGGCCGGGATGCGGTTCCCCGGAAAGGGGTCGCGGAGGTACTGAAGATTGGACAGAGACACCGGTTGGCCGGGATCGTAGTCGGGGTTGGGCCGGGTGGTGGCCGGGTCGTAGATGGGGACCGGGCGGCCGGCGTTGTCGACCAGGTCGGAAAAGTCTCCCGAACGCTGCAGCGGGGTCAGGACGTCTCCCAGGAAGGGCCGCGAGATCCTTTCCCGGGTGCCTTCGTAAACGATGGAGAAGAAGGTCTGCCCCCTGCCGTCGTAGAGTCCCGGAACCGTGACCGGTCCGGTCAGGTTGAAACCGAACTGATTCCGCCGCAGGACCGATTTGGTCCCATTGGCCTGCCGGACCTCGTGAGGCAGGGCATCCAGCGCGTCGTTGCGGAAATAATGGTAGAGGTTTCCGCGGTAATCCCGAGAGATGAGCCGGGAACCGCTGCCCTTCTCGCTGCCGGGGTAATCCAGCGTGATCCGCTGGATCTGGGCCCGGTATTCCCGAATGGCGCTGCGCAGTTCGATGGGAACGGCTGGAGCCGGGGACGGGGACCCCACGGGCTGGAGGGGGCCCAGTCCGGCAATGGTCCGCGGAGCGGGGGTTGGGGCGGCCGGTTGGGCCGCGGCCTTCTCCTCCTCACCCAGACCGGCCGGCGGGAATGAGGCCAGGCCGAGGAAAGCCAGGGCGAGAATGCTCCCGTGAGTCCGCATTCGAGATCGATTGAGGTTTCCGAAATTCAAGATCAAGCCAGCCCGTTTTTGCACGCAGTTCCCCGTCAAACACACTAGTATCCGCCAACTAATGTCGGATTGTCAATAGTTTACCCCCCAGGACCGGAGCTTTTTCATCAGGGACCGGTTGGCGGGAGGAAAGCGGTAGTTCCCGAGCTCATCGGGAGTCACCCAGGCGAAGGTTCGGCATCCCAGGGCCTGGATATCGCCGCCGGCGTACCGGCATCTGAAAAACTTCAGACAAACGGTTTTCTCGGAATAGTCGTATTCGATGGTGTCAACCAGTTCTCCGACGACCACCCGTATATTGAGTTCCTCTCGCATCTCCCGCTCCAGGCATTCCCGGATGGATTCCCCGGACTTGCGCTTGCCCCCGGGAAGCTCCCACAGACCGGAAAGATGGGAGTCCGGCAGCCTCTGGGTAATGAGCAGGCGCCCCTCGCGGAAGACAATGGCGGCGGCGACTTCGACAGTGGGTTTCACGGGATGCAGGACCGTGGGGTGGGTTCCCCTATGCTCTTCAACGGCGATGGTTTGAGGCAAAACGGACCTTGACCGGACCCCCTGTTTGTGATAATTTTCTCATGCTTTTTCGGCTTCCGGTCGCTGCCGTAAAGCGGGCTCAGAATCTGGTACGGTCCCGGCCGTTGCCGGGAAGAGGTCGCGAACCGCTGAAATATGGAATTGGTGCAGCCAGATTTGTCGGTGCTAGTGGTTGTTCTGCTCGTCCTGTCCCTCTATTTCATCCTGAAACGATCATTTTTCAATCCCATCAACAAGATACTGGAGGATCGCGACGCGGCAATTCAGGGTGCGCAGCGAAAGGCCAGCCAAAAGCTTGGCGAATTCGAGGAGAAGTCTCGCATTTATCAAGACCAATTGAACGCTGCCCGCCAGGAGATCTACCGTCAACAGGAGACCCTTCGCTCGGAAGCCCTCAACCAGAGAGCCGGTATTCTGGCCAGGGGGCGCCAAGAGGCGGAAGGACTCGTCCAGTCTACCAGAGACGAACTGCAGAACCAGGTTGCTTCCGCCAAGAACGACCTGGAATCCGACTTGACCAAATTCGCAGATGGAATCGTTAAGGCGATCCTGCGCTAGGTTGTTCCCGCCAGGATCTTTTCTCATCGCTCTGACCGGGGTGTCGCTTGTTTTCTGTCTGGTTCTGCCGGTGCCCGGGGTAGAGGCATCAGACGGCGGCGCGGCCGCCGCAGCGGGCGACGATCACGGCAGCCCTCTTTCGATCGTGTGGAAGTGGGGGAACTTCATTCTCCTCTTCGGGGGGCTGGCCTACTACTTGCGGCGGCCTCTGCGGGAATTTCTCCGGACGAGGGCCCGGGGTATCGAAGAGGGGCTTGCCAGCGGCAAGCGGGCTCAGGAGGAGGCCGCGGCAAAAATGTCCGCCATCGAGGCTCGACTGGCTCGCCTGGACGAAGAAATCGAGGGCTTGAAGCAGCGGGCCGACCGCGAGTCCGAGGAGGAGAGGCAGCGCATCATCGACAGCTCCCATGCCGAGGCGGAAAAGTTCGTGGCCCTGGCCAGGCGGGAAATCGAGGCGATGCAGCGTTCGGCGCGACTGGAGCTCAAGGCGCACGTGGCGCGGTTGGCGGTCGACCTGGCGGAAGAACGGCTGCAAGAGGACCTGGAGCCGGGCCAGAACCAGCACATTATTTCCAGGTTTGTTCGTTCTCTGAAGGAAACCCGGTCCTGAGGGGACGCGGGTGAAGTGTTCGAGGTTGCTGAATGGCGGCTATTGCCAATCGGTATGCCAGGGCCCTGGCGGACGTCAGTTTCAAGCTCGGCCAGCACGAGGCAGTCGAGCGGGAATTGGAGCAGTTCGGGCAACTGCTCGATGGCAATCGGGAACTGTCGGCATTCTACGAGGACCCGGCCATCGGCACGGCCAGAAAAAAGGCCGTCACCTCGCAACTGCTTGCCAGGCTGGGTTTCTGCAAGACGGCCGGCAATTTCATTCATGTCCTGGTCGAGCGCGACCGGATGGGGCATTTCAACCGGATGTTGGAAGCGTTTCGGCAGGGGATCCGGGATCGCCTGGGGATCGTCGAAGTCGCGGTGACCACCTCGACCGAGATCGGCCGGCCGCTTCGGGACCAGTTGACCCGCGCCCTGGAGCAGCTTAGCGGAAAGCGGGTCCAGCTCCGGTTCCGGACCGACCCTCAACTCCTGGGTGGAGTCGTCACCCGCGTGGGCGACACCATCTACGACGGATCGGTTCGGCAGCAGTTGCAACAGATGAGGGAGCGTCTCAGCGCTCAGGGTTGACCTGAATCGGGGAGAGAACCTGATGGGAATCAAGGCGGAAGAGATCAGTCAGATTATTCGGGCGCAGATCGAGGATTTCGATGCGGGCCCGGTGGTCAGCGAAGTGGGAACGGTCATTTCAGTCGGGGACGGCATTGCCCGGGTCCACGGCCTGGAAAAAGTGATGTACAGCGAGCTCCTGGAGTTTCCTCACGGGATCGCCGGAATGGCGCTCAACCTGGAGGAGGACCAGGTGGGCTCGGTGCTGCTGGGCGAGGCTTCCGAAATCAAGGAAGGCGACCTGGTGAAGCGGACCAGGAAGATCATGGCGGTTCCGGTGGGGGAGGCCATGGTCGGCCGCGTGGTGGATCCCCTGGGGCAGCCGGTCGACGGCAAGGGGCCCATTCCCACCGATCGTCTCAATCCGGTCGAGCGCATCGCCCCCGGAATCGTGGATCGCGAGCCCGTCAAGCAGCCCCTGCAGACGGGTCTCAAGTCCATCGACTCCATGATTCCCATCGGGCGGGGGCAGCGGGAGCTCATTATCGGCGACCGTCAGACCGGCAAGACCGCCGTGGCGGTGGACACCATCATCAATCAGAAGGGCGGCGACGTCATTTGCATCTACGTGGCCATCGGGCAGAAGCGCTCCACCATCGCCCAGGTGGTTCAGACCCTGGTGGACAACGACGCCATGGACTACACCATCGTGGTGTCGGCCTCCGCCTCCGAACCGGCTCCCCTGCAGTACCTGGCCCCCTACGCCGGCTGCGCCATCGGTGAATTCTTCCGCGACAGCGGGCGGCACACGGTCTGCATCTACGACGACCTCTCCAAGCACGCGGCCGCCTACCGGGAGATCTCGCTGCTGCTGAGGCGTCCGCCCGGAAGGGAGGCCTACCCCGGGGACGTCTTCTACCTGCACTCCCGCCTGCTGGAACGGGCGGCCAAGCTCAACGATTCGCAGGGAGGGGGGTCTCTGACGGCCCTGCCGATTATCGAGACCCAGGCCGGGGACGTCTCCGCCTACATTCCCACCAACGTGATTTCGATCACCGACGGACAGATCTACCTGGAAGCGGACCTCTTTCACTCGGGCATCCGGCCGGCCATCAACGTGGGGCTGTCGGTCTCCCGGGTGGGAGGCAGCGCTCAGATCAAGGCCATGCGCCAGATTGCCGGGACCCTGCGGCTGGAACTGGCTCAATACCGCGAGCTGGCGGCTTTCGCCCAGTTCGGAAGCGACCTCGACAAGGCCTCCCAGGCCCAGCTCAACCGGGGGCAGCGGCTGGTCGAAATCCTGAAGCAGGGCCAGTACGCACCGCTGCCGGTAGACAAGCAGGTCATCGTCATCTACGCCGCCACCAACGGCTACCTGGATTCGCTGGAGGTTGGCGACTGCGGGGCTTTCGAGGAGGGACTCTACCGCTTTCTGGACACCCACTATCCCTCCCTGGGAGCCAGGATACTGGAGCAGGGGCAGCTCGACGATTCACTGAGGGCCGAACTCAAGACCTTCCTGGATGAGTTCGGCCGGAAGTTCGCGGCCGAAAGGGCCCAGTCGGGCTCGAGCGCAGCCTGAGGGGGACATGCCCAACGTCCTGGACATTCGACGCCGGATCCGCTCGGTACGGAATACCCAGCAGATCACCAAGGCCATGAAGATGGTCTCCGCCGCCAAGTTGAGGCGAGCCCAGGAGGCGATCTTGAGAGCCCGGCCCTACGCCGGCCGCATCCTCGAAGTGGTCAGGAGCCTGATGGCCCGCTCCGAGATCCAGCGGCATCCCCTCCTGGAAGAGCGGGAGGAAAAGAGTATTCAGTTGGTGGTGGTCACCGCCGACAAGGGGCTGTGCGGCGCCTTCAACGCCAACATCGTGAAGGCGGCGGAAGGATTTATCCGGGACAAGGGGGACCGGTCGATCGACCTGTTCTGCGTCGGGCGCAAGGGCCTGGAGTACTTCGGCAAGCGCGCCACGCCCATCCGTCACCGGCAGGTCAACCTCTTTCAACGGATCGAGTACCGGCACGCCCGGGAGGTCACCGGTAAGCTGGTTTCCCAGTTTCTGTCCGGCGAGCGCGACGCCGTCTATCTGCTCTACAACGAGTTCAAGTCGGTCATCCAGCAGCGGATCGTGGTGGAGCGGCTGCTGCCCATTCCGCCGATCGCCATTGCTCCGGAGCAGAATCCGGTCGACTACATCTACGAGCAGCCCGCGGCCGAGATTCTGAACACCCTGATGCCCAGGCATGTCGAGGTCCAGGTCTTTCGGGCCATGCTGGAATCGTCCGCGGCCGAGCACGGAGCCCGGATGACGGCCATGGACGCCGCCACCAACAATGCGGTGGAGATGATCGACTCGCTGACCCTCACCATGAACCGGGCTCGCCAGGCGGGAATCACCAAGGAGATTATCGAGGTGGTGAGCGGCGCCGCCGCTTTGACATAGATTGAAGGGAGACGAGCGATGAACATTGGCCGTGTGGTTCAGGTGATCGGTCCGGTTGTGGACGTGGCTTTCGAGGAGCAGAAGCTGCCCCCCATCTACTCCGCGGTCCGAATCACCAGCGAGGGTTTTGACGTTCCCGACCCCATCGACGTGATTGCCGAGGTGCAGCAACACCTGGGAGAGAGTCGGGTGCGCGCGGTCTCGATGCAGCCCACCGACGGCATGGTGCGGGGCATGAAGGCCATCGATACCGGGGCTCCCATCTCGGTGCCGGTGGGCCGGGAGATGCTGGGACGCATCGTGAACGTCATCGGGGAGCCCGTCGACGAGAAGGGACCCATCGGCTCCTCCCAGAGCTATCCCATCCATCGGCCGGCCCCGCTGTTCGACGATCAGGATACCAACCTGGAGATGTTCGAGACCGGCATCAAGGTGGTGGACCTGCTGGAGCCCTACCTCCGGGGCGGCAAGATCGGGCTGTTCGGCGGCGCGGGGGTGGGGAAGACGGTCATCATCCAGGAGCTGATCAACAACATCGCCACCAAGCACGGCGGCTTCTCCGTGTTCTCGGGCGTGGGAGAACGCACCCGGGAGGGCAACGACCTCTGGCTGGAAATGACCGAGTCCGGAGTCATCGACAAGGCGGCGCTGGTCTACGGCCAGATGACCGAGCCGCCCGGAGCCCGGCTGAGGGTGGGGTTGACCGGCCTGACCGTGGCCGAGTACTTTCGAGACGAGGAGGGGCAGGACGTGCTCCTCTTCATCGACAACATCTTCCGGTTCACCCAGGCCGGCTCGGAGGTCTCGGCCCTGCTGGGCCGCATGCCCTCGGCCGTGGGCTATCAGCCCAACCTGGCCACCGAGATGGGCGAGCTGCAGGAGCGGATCACCTCGACCAAGAAAGGGTCCATCACCTCGGTTCAGGCCATCTACGTGCCGGCCGACGACTACACCGATCCGGCCCCGGCCACGGCCTTCGCCCACCTGGACGCCACCACCAACCTCTCCCGCTCGATTGCCGAGCTCGGGATCTATCCGGCCGTGGATCCGCTGGACTCCACCTCGCGCATCCTGGACCCCCGCATCATCGGGGACGAGCACTACAACACCGCCAGAGACGTCAAGCTCATCCTGCAGAAGTACAAGGACCTGCAGGATGAGCTTGACGTCTCATCCTGCAGAAGTACAAGGACCTGCAGGACATCATCGCGATCCTGGGCATCGACGAGCTTTCCGAGGAAGACAAGTTGACGGTCTCCCGGGCCAGAAAGATTCAACGCTTCCTCTCTCAGCCCTTCTTCGTGGCCACCCAGTTCACCGGGTTGGAAGGGAAGTACGTACCGGTAGGCGAAACCATCCGAGGCTTCCAGGAAATCGTGGATGGACGCCACGACGAGGTGCCGGAACAGGCCTTCTACATGGTGGGCGGCATCGACGAAGCACTGGAAAAAGCCGAGAAGACCCGGCAGGCAGCCTGATCCAAATGGCAGATTCGACCTTCAAGCTCTCGGTGGTTTCTCCCGAACGCCTGGTTCTCACGGAGGAGGTGGAGGAAGCCCAGGTCCCGGGCAAGAACGGCTACCTGGGAATTCTGCCCGGCCACGCCCCCATGATGACGGAGTTGGATATCGGCGAGCTGTCCTATCGCCAGGGGGATCGAACCAACTATCTGGCGGTGACCTGGGGCTATTGGGAGGTATTGCCCGATCAGGTGATCGTTTGGGCCGAGCGAGCC
Organism: Acidobacteriota bacterium; assembly: GCA_026706225.1. Next base: position 165 of record JAPOZE010000649.1, on the reverse strand, counting down.
GAGCGGGCCGAGGAAGTGGAGCGGGAGCGGGCCCATGCCTCCTTGGAGCGGGCCAGAAAGAGGCTGTCGAACCTCCAGGATCCCGACACCGATTTCCTCAGGGCCAGAACCAGCCTGCAGCGGGCCTTGATTCGGGTACAGGTGAGCAAAAAAGCCGGCGGACTT
>JAPOZE010000523.1 GCA_026706225.1 Acidobacteriota bacterium | reverse complement strand
GGGCAAAGGTGAATCGTGCTCCCGTACGCCCGTCGGCAGGCAGGTAACTGAGCTAAGCACCAAAGTCGACCGGCCTGGACCCTACCGATTTGTAGTGAGCCCCCACCAACCAGGAGGACTCCAATGGCTGGCGAAAAGCCACCCGGTGGATCCCTCTGACATGGAAGAGGCCCTGGTACTGGAAGCTGCCGCCTCCCGGTAGCCGAAAACCGAGGCTTCCGCCCCCGATGGCCCGTTGAAGTGGGTTGGAGTAGTGGGTAAAGCGCCGTCCTCCGAAAAGGCTTGCCCAATACTTCGGCCGATCCAGGGCAAACGAGAATCCGTCCACCGTCGCCATCTCGGCCCCGTAGATGTTCTGCCGGCCCAGCCGCAGGGTCGAATCGGATAGAGTCCCCTGCCTGGTCAACCCGTTCAACTCAACCACACCGGCGGTCAGCTCGAACAGCCGATCCCGGGAAAAGGTGTTCACCACCGACCGGGCCGGAGAACCAACATCCAGGGCCGATAGATCCTGGCGATAGCGGAGGGAAAAGTTGGTGTTGATCCGCGGTGAGAGCCAACCCCGTGTCCCCCAGTTCATTGACGTGTAGAAATGGCCGGAGCGAGGCTGAAAGGCTCCGGGATAGGGAATGGCCGTGGGATCGGCCACCGGTCCCGGATCACGGTCGACGACGCCGGTCAGGGTGGGCCGGCCGCTGAAGGTGGCCTGCTGGTGCACATATTCGGAACGGGTGTTGTAGAAGAAATGGCCGGCAAAATTTCGAGCGGCGCTCTTGGGAGGCGGCGGTTCCGGGGAGACCAGAAGGCTCTTGGTCCCTTTGCTGTGGGCGGGATTGCCCAGCAGGTCATTCCAGGCGTCTTCGATGGTGAGCCGGGAGGATTGAGAGTAGCCTAGCAGGCACAGGCCGACCGCGGCTGCAGGCAATGTGAGGGTGCGGAGCGCCATTCCGGCTCACCAGATCTTTACGGACCCAACCATGCCCGTCGGCAAATCGCACATCCGTTGCGACAGGCTGATCGATGACCCGCCGCTTGCCCGGACGACCGGCCCGGGCGGGTGTTTGTCAGGCAGTTACTCCAACCGGCCGAACCCGGGCGAAAGGCTATCCCCTCCTTGAGCTGGAGGGGTCCTCTTCCACCATGGGCCTTCCTTCACTCGCCCGCCGACGGGCCCAGGCGTGCTCTCAATTGCTCCACGCGTCGTTGGGCCAGGGGAATCCTCCAGGGGTAGACATCGCTGTGCCAACGGGTGGCCTTGAGATACTGATCGAGCGCAAACAGCGCCTCCGGATGGTTGTTCAACTTCTCCTGAATCCTCGCCAGATTCCAATGGGCATGGGCATTGTTGGCCTCATCGCCCGTCAGGCGGCGGGTCAGCTCGGTGACGGGGGAAAGGGCCAGCTCGGCATTGAGCGCACGGACCGCTTCCTGGTAATGGGCTTCCTTGGCCTCGGGATCGGAGGACCCGTCCCCCAGTATTTCGTAGGCTTCGCCGATGAGCGCATTGACCTCCAACCTTTGGGGATCGATATCGGTCACCTGGCGAAAGAGCTCGATAGCCTGCATGGTGTCCTCATGGAGCAGGAGATATCCCAGCCTCAGCCGCGGGGTGAAGAGGCAGGGGGCCGGGGTGAGCTGCTGGAACTCGAGGGTGGTTGACGGCAAGGTCTTCACAATCTGACAGGTGCCGTTTTCGGGGTTGTTGCGCTCGATGGCGGCGCGGTAGTCCTGAATGGCTCCCTCTCGATCCTCCAGGTCGTCCTGGCGGTGGATCCCCCGTTGCATGAACTCCCAGGCGTCCACCGGCTGATCGATGCCCAACAGCTCGTAGTCAACCTTCCCCTCGAAGTAAAACGGATTCCGATCCAGGTAGTTGGGGTTGCGCTTGGGGGCGCCGGCTTGACCGTTCTGCGACCAGGCTTCCCCGTAGCCGATCCAAAGGGAGAGGGCCGCGATCAGCAATCCCAGGATGGCCAGGAGCTGTATTTCCTTTCTGATCATGGCGCCTCCAGGTCGATGGTGAGGTCGGCCGATGCGATGCCGCGCACGTTTACCAGGAGGTCGTCGATGAGCTCCTCGTCGATCAGGTGGTAGTCCCGGCCTCCCGGGCCCTCCGCGCTGGTGGTTCTGGCCATGAAGCGCAGAAACAGCGGCGGAAAGTGCAGGAAGTTGACCTGGGCCTGGACGTGCAGAGGCGACTCCAGCTCTTCAATCCCAAGCAGTTGCAGTTCCTCCCGGGTCGGAAGCACCACTTCATAGGCGTAGGTCCTTGGTCGCAACGGAGGCAGAGAGCGATAGTTGTCGACCGAGTTGGCCAGGACCGCGCTGAAGGTTTCCTCCATGTGAGGTCGGGTCAAACGAATCGGATCGCCCTGCTCATTGAAACGCCCCAGGCTTTCCCCGGGCAGGAAGACCCGGGTCAACTCGTTGCGCCACAACACCAGGCCGCTGGGTCTCCCGAAAAAGATCCGGGCGTCGGGCCCGTTGTCCGGACCCGACTGGAACACCTGATTGCGATGCCCGTTGGTGAATTGCCCCACACGGTAGACGGCCGCGGGGTACCCGGGGTCGACCACCGCATGAAGGTGCTCGGGATCTTCATCGTCCAGGTTCCCGTCGGGAGCCATCTCGCCCACCTCCGGGTGGGGCTTGTCCACCACGTATCCTGACTGGTAGAGGAGGAAGCCCCGGTTATCCCTGATGGAGAGCTGGATGTAGGCGGTTCGTTCCTGGGAGAATCCGGCCGGAAAACGGTGGCCGGTCAGGGCGACGGCCGTCACTTTGACCATCAACGGCCGGCCGATCTGCGCCGTGCGGTCCGACTTGTCCAGATCGATTCGAACCGAAGCCTTCAGGAGGTCCTCGCGCCTCTGGGCCAGCGACAGCGGAATCCCGTATTCATCCGTTCCCGGCTCATTGACATCCGGGTAGTCCTGACCCAGACGCGCCCGCAATTCATCGGTTCTCAGAATGGGCACATCCACCCCGGTCATGTAGTGAGTCACCACCTGACGCTGCTGCAGGGGATAGTTCCGGTCCGTGGAAACACCCGGCACGGCCGCGAAGTTCAGGGGAAATTGGCCCGGAGTGGGACTGGTGACATCCAGCTCCCCTACCTGGTAGGTGCTTTCCTGGCCATAGGGGAACAGGGACATGTGGCAGTCCTGACAACGAATGACCCGGCCGAACGGGTTTTGGGTGCTGTTGTATGGGCCCGTCATCCACTCGGTATTCAGGTTTTCGAGGCGGAAAAGACTGACGCTTTGACTTTCCGGGTTCAGGATGATTTCCCGGTGGGTCAGGGATCCCGACCCGTCCCCGGGAACTCGGACATCATGACAGCTCCCGCAGAAGTCGCTGCTGCGCAGATAGCCGATTTGATCGGGGTCTCGGCTGGCGAAGTGAAAATTGTCCTTGACCGGCGCCGGAAACAGAAAGGGCCCGACCTTGCTGATGGTCGGGATCAGTTCGAAGCTGGAATTGGCGAGACCGTCGCGGTTGGGGCTGCGATCCAGGTCGGGGGCGGTGATGTCATGACACACGTCGCAGTTGATCCCCTGGGCCCCCAGGGACGGCCTGGCCCCCGGGGGCGGCGGTCCACCGATTTCCTCCGGCAGGATCTGCCGATTGGAGCTGTCCACGAAATGGAAGTCCCGCAAGGGACGAATCAGATCGGGACGAAATTTTCCGCCCACTTCCTTCAGCTCGGGAATTTCCCTCTGGTCGGGATCCTCCCCCATCAACACGATATGAGGGGCGTGGCATCCGATGCAGAAAGCAGCCTGAACCTGGTTGATATGGGTAAAGGTGTCGGCGCTGTTCATGTTGGTGTTCAGGGGCTTTCCCTGACCGGCCACGCCGGTGACGTCGATGGCGGTAACCTTGTCGCTGTCACCGTATACGGGCCTCAAGCGCCCTCCGCTCAGAAAGTTTCCGGACAACTCCAGGGCGTTGAACACCGAGCTGACGCTTCGGTATCCGGACTTGACCGAGCTGCGCAGCTCGTCGTACTGGCGGCGGTGACAGGGCAGGCAGTCTTCGGCCCTCTGGTAAGGCTGAGGCCTCAGCGAGGGCTGGTGGGGGTTGCCGACAGGCCTCTGCGCCTGCATGGGCAGAACGCAGAGCAACCAGAGAAGTAAAAGGGACCGCGCTCGATGGGCGATACGGCCGAAGATCACCGAGGGGGTTCGGGACGAGAAGGCACAGAGAAGGCGCTCCAGCCCTGTCCGATCAGGCTCGTCGCGATGCTCCGCAACCGCAGCGCTTGAGAAGAGGATTGGCGTACTGAGGAGATGGGGGGAATCCAAGGGATGAATGAAACAGTCCTACTGGGCTATGTCCGCAACTCCTAGAACAAAAGCCCCATCGTCGCTGCGTTCATTCGGCTGTCCACCGTCGTTGATCACCGCATAGGTAATAAAGTCGTTGGCTCCAGCCGTTCGCTTGACGTGGGCGTAACCCTGGGATATTTCGGCCTGCTCCAGGATCATTTCGATCTGGGCCCATTGATTGGCGGAAACTTCCCGGGTGAGTGTTTGCACCATGAGCCCGGTGGCTCCATCATAGAGATCGATTTCGTAGGTATTGGCGTCGCTGTCCGCACTCGAAGTCGTCAGCAGGCCCACATTGGTGCGGTCCTCGCTGTCCTGCTGCAATCCATACAACCAGGCTCCGGTGCTGAACTCGTCTCCGGTCGGCACTCCCGGGTAGAAGAAGCTGTACTGACCGCCTCCTCCGGGAGTCATCGTTCGGGCTCCCAGAAACAGTCCATCTCCGTCACCCGCTTCGTCTCCGTCCCCGTCGACCGCAACCATCAAGGGACCGGCATAGGAACCATCGTTCGGCAATTGAGCTTCAAATCCGGACTGCCGGATCTGATCGATGAATTCTCCCAGGATCTGCTGCGAGCCCGCCTCGATGTCCATCGAAAAGGAGAGTTTTCCACCGTCGACGCCACTATCGACGAAATCGAAAGTCAGCGTCTTGGCCTCGGCGGACCAATTGGAGACGATCACCTCGCTGTGGGACTCCCCGGTCTCGACGACAACCGGAAGCGTCAAGCCGGAACGCCCGGTCATCCAGTCTTCCCGAACGGGAGACACAAAGGAGCCATCGGAATTGACCTGATCGTTGATCACCGCATAGGCATAGTAGGGCGCTTCCCCGGAGATTCTTTCGATTTTCGCATAGCCCTGGTCCAGCGTCAGACCTTCCGAATGCAAGATACTGTTGAACTGCTTGAACCCCCCCGGCGGCAGCGCCACTTCCGAGACTCGTTGTGGGTCGGCAAGCGTGGCATCTCCCGAAAAGACGCTCACACGCAGCGTGATGTTTCCCGAAGCTCCCGCGTGCTGGACGGCCACGTTGGTCCGTTCGGTCTCATTCTGCCGCAGGCCGCAGAGGTAGGACGGACCGGTGAGCCCATCGGTGGCCACCGGCACAGCCATATAGGAGAGCCCGGCTCGTCCCTCGGGCACCGGAGAGCTGATTCTGACCGTCACGGCCACATCCGCGGGCGAAGAAGTTCCCAAGGCCCGCACCATCACCGTTCCCACTCGATTGCCCGAGGACGCAATCGGCAACCCCAGGCCTCTCAAATAGTCGATGGCGTCGGATTCAATTTGCTGGCCCGGGGACAATTGAACATCGGTGACCTGCCCGGTTACATTGCTGGGCGTGGCGGTGTATCGGAAACTCAGGGTGACCGCGGCGTCGGTCTTGTTGGTCAGGGTCATCTCCGAGGTATAGGTCGAGCCGTCGGCTCCCGACAAGGACGCCACCACCGGAACGAATAGACTCAGAGAAGGTGCCCCTTCCGCGACGGTGAAGGTCATCGAGGTGGAGGTCCCGCCGCCCGGCTCGGGATTGAAAACGGTAATGGCGACGTCTCCCGGGGTGGATAGCCGTTGCGAGGAGACGCGGGCCGTGAGTTCGCTGGTGCTCTCAAAGGTGGTGGGCAGGTCTTCCCCGTCCCACTGCACCAGCGAGGCGCCGTCCACGAACCCGTCTCCGCTCACGGTTATGGTGAGGGTGGAGTCGCGTGACGGGGAGGAATTGGGGGAGATGTTGGAGAGAGCGGGAACCGGCTTGATGACCCGGTGAACGGTCCTGTCCGGCTGCTTCAATTCCCCCAAAAGAGCGCCCGCGACCGCCAGGGCCGTTGTGGGAACAACCAGAAAAGGCAGCCAATTGGAACGGATAACCTTCATGACGGAACCTGCCAAAAACGGCAAAATATCAACCGAATGCTAGCATTTTTTGGGCGCAACCTCCAGGCGAAAAATATATGCTCTATCGAGAACGATGGTGCGCTGAGTCCTCGGTGTCGACGGCAGGTCCTCCCATGAGAGTGCTCATTGCGATTGGTGTCCTCGGGCTGTGGATACACGGGGCTTCCACGGCATTACCGGGGACTCCCGATGCTTCAGCCCCGCTTACCAACGCCCGGCCGGGCCATGTCAGGCACGTCAGCGGAAACCCTGCCGTTTTGGGCGCCGGACTCCCACAATCCGAGCCCTTGCAGGCCGGGCGCCAGCTCAAGAGGCGAGACCAGGTTCACACAAGGACGGGCGACCGCGTCGAAATCGTCCTGTCCGCCAACGGTTACCTGCGCCTCGGCGGGAAGGCCCGAGTGGAAGTTTTCAGCGACGACTACCCCGCCATGGATGTCCGGTTGCTGGAAGGAGAGGCCGTGGTCGATTCCGAGGGAGCCGATGGAAAACACCATGCCTTTTCCGTTTCCACCCCGGCGGGAGGCCTGCGGGTGGTCCGTCCCGGCTTCTACCGGATCCGGGTTCACCGGGAACGGCCGGTCGGGGTCACGGTCTTCTCAGGGCGGTTATCCTGGCTGGGATCCAATGGCCGGCAATCCGAGTTGAGCCAGCGCAGGCATTACGTGCTGGACCCCTTGGCGGCGACCCCCTCAGCCAGACGCATGGACAAGTATGAGTGGGCCACGCTGGATCCCTGGGGCAAGGAACGCTCCGGCTTTCTGCTGAACTGTTTCTGGGGACGCCGTCCGCTGGTCTCCGTTCCGGCGGTGACTCAGCCGGTACGGGCCAATGCCGGCTACCAGATCAAGGCCGGAGGCGGTTTGCGGACCACCGGCAACAGCCGGGCGGAATTGCTGTTGACCCCGGGCACCTACCTCAGAGTCGCGGAAAACAGCGAGATCGAGGTGATCGACACAGCCTACACGGAGATGCGGTTCCGGCTGGTCCGGGGCACGGTCATCATCGAATCGGCAAGCTTGAACCCCAGGATCCACTCGCTGACCCTGGCCGCTCCATCCGGCGACCTTCAAGTGCGAACCCGGGGCTTGTACCGGCTCGATGCCCTGCCGGGTCGGAAGTCGGCTGTTTCCATTTACAAGGGGAGAGTCCTGTGGACCGGAGCGGAGGGGAGGAAGACCCAGCTCAAGTCCGGCAGACGCTGGCTCCTCGGGGGTTCATCTTCTTCGCTCGAGCCGAGATCGTCGGGCCTCGACAAGAACCACCGAAAGGACCCGCTCAACCTCTGGAGCCGGCTGCGGGCTCGGGAACTGGTGCAGGTGAACGCCGGACTCTCCCTGGCGAGCCGGGATTCCGCCTACCCCGGTTTCGGCTATCAAAACCGAGGCGGCTGGGTTCTCAGCTCCAAGGCCCAATGGTTCACCTATGTTCCCTTCGACGCCTCCCCTCGTTCACCTTACGGGTTCCACTATACGAATATCCGTTGGGTGCGCGGCCGCGACCTGCGCGACAGGAAAACGATAGCCGGGCGCCGCAGGAACGCCTACCTCCACGGCTCCGATAACGCCCAATCCAAGCCGCCCATGAAAATAACCAATTCGGTAAGGTAGCGGCTCGGGGCCGTTCAGAACTCCCTCTCAAGCCCCTTGGCTTCGTCGATCCGGTAGTGCCGGTCGGCGGCCACGTCCTTGAATTCCTGCACCGCTCCGCTGGGCCATCTGACCTCCACCCGATCGATCCGGTCGGCTTTTCCCAATCCGAAATGGGCCCTGGGATCGCTGGCCGAGTAGATCCCCACGGTTCGCTTGATCTCCCAGACCTGCCGCAGTCGACCGGTCACCACGGTGATGCGGGTCCCGATGCCGTCTCGATTGCTCCGCACCCCTCTGGCCCGGAACATCACCCAATGGTTGGGGGCCGCCCCCTGGTGCCTGTAGAGCCGGGGGACGCCGTTGAGGTTGCCGATGAGGAAGTCCATGTCGCCGTCGTTGTCGATGTCGGCGAAAGCCATCCCTCGTCCCAGGAGCTTCTTCCGGAGATCGCCTCCCGCCATCTCTCTCACATCCCTGAAGGTCCCGTCCCGCCGGTTGATATAGATGGAGGAGGGCTGGAAATAGGTCTCCGACCATTCGGCGTCCAGGATAAAGGGATAGACGTGTCCGTTGGAGTGGAAGATGTCCTTCCAGCCGTCGTGGTCGAGGTCGTAGAACCCCGTGCCCCAGCCGACCAACAGCCATTCCGGCTGAATCAACCCGGCTTGCTGGGTCACGTCCTCGAACATGAGGCCGCCCCGGTTCCGGTAGAGCGTGCTGTAGTCGTGGGCGAAGTTGGTCACGAAGACGTCCAGCCGACCGTCGTTGTCGTAGTCGGCCGCATCCACTCCCATGCCGCCCTGGAAGTCTCCAGCCGCACTGGTGGCCAGACCGCTCAGCAGTCCCATTTCCTTGAAGGTGCCGTTTCCCTGGTTGACGTAGAGCTGATTGGGGGTGCTGTCGTTGGCCAGGTAGAGGTCCTGGTCTCCGTCGCCGTCCAGATCGGCCCAGACCACGCCCAGAGAATAGTACCGGTTGTTCTCGTCCAATCCGGATTCCGCGGTAACGTCGGCAAAGGTGCCGTCGCCGTTGTTGCGGTAGAGCCGGTTGGACCCGGCCTGGAGTCCCAGCGGTCCGCAGGGGATGGTGGTGCCCCGGTAGTGGCAGACCAGCTTGGGATCGGGTGGCTGCAGGTTGTCGAAATCGTAGTGGATGTAGTTGCAGGCGAACAGGTCCAGGTCCCCGTCCCCGTCGTAGTCGCCGAAGGCCGAGGAGGAGGTCCACCCGGACCCGCCCACGCCGGCCTGCTCCGTGACATCCTCGAAGTTCCCGTCTCCCCGGTTCCGGTAGAGGAAGTTCGCTCCCAGGTTGTTGAGGTAGATATCGGAGAAGCCGTCGTTGTCGTAGTCTCCGAAGCTGACTCCCATCCCCCAGGCCGTGCGGGTCAGTCCCGACTTCCGGGTGACGTCCTTGAAGGTGCCGTCTCCCTGGTTTCGATAGAGGGTGCCGTGGGGGTTGTCTCCCTTGCGGAACCGCTCCAGGGTGGATCCCTGAACCATGAAAAGGTCCAGCCTGCCATCCTTGTCGAAATCGAAGAAACCGGCGCCGCCACCCTTGAGCTCGAACAGGTAGCGCTTGTCCCGCTCGGCGCCGTTCATGTGGCGGAAGGTGATGTTGCTGGTGCCGGTGATGTCGACGAATTGGGGAATCGTTTCCGGGAGGGCGGGAACTCGGACCAGGTGCGCCACCAGCAGCACCCCCCAGCCTATTCCGAACCCGACCGAGCCATGGACCGAGCGTCCGGCGGGCACGCCGGAACGGTTGCGAACCGGCGAGCCGACCGCCATCACAGGCGCCGGCCTCTCAGCCGCCGGCCGCTGCCCGGGCCCTCGGTTCAGCTTCACCCGAGAGCCCCCTCTTTGATCCACCATGGTTGGAAGTCCCCTGTCTTCGGCGAACTTCATCGGGTTCCCTATGGGCTCTGAAGCTGTCGCAATAGCTCGAAACGCCGGGAGAACTCCCGGCGATCCAGCCGGCCGTCGCCATTGCCGTCCAGCCCCCGGAAGAACTCGCCATGCCTTGCAAATTCCTTCACTCGCGTATTGACGAAGTCCTCGAATTCGCCTGGTGTCAACTGGCCATTGGAGTCCCTGTCGGCTTCCACGAATTCCTGATCTTCCCTGTCGAACTTCCTGGGGTCGACCGCCCTGCCCCGCCCTTCTCTCTGCCGCAATTGCTCGAACATGGCCATTTCCTTCCGGGCCAGGTCGGGTTGGTCGGTTTCCAGGTAGAGCCGCGCCAGCAGGTAGCGCGATTCATAGGAGTTGGGATTGAGCGCGATGCTCTTCTGAAGCGCTTCCAGGGCCTCCGGCCGTTTCCCCTGGCGGCGGTAGGCCGCACCCAGGTAGTAGTGCAGTTGCCCCTGACCCACTTCTTTTCCCTGAAGCCTCCGCAGTTGCACCACCGCCTCTTCCGCCCGGCCCGTCCTTACCAGCGCCTTGCCCAGGAGAAACCTGGCCGCGTGATGATCGGGATTGTGCGTCAACTCGGTTGTGAAGTGCTCGATGGCCTCGCTGTCCCTGCCCTGCCGAAAGTAAACCCTTCCGATGCTGTGGTGAACCGCGGGGTAGCGCGGATCGGCCGTCTCCACGGCCTTGAACTGCTCCATGGCCGCATGGTCCCGGTTGATCTGCAGATAGCTGACGCCCAGCAGAAAGCGAGTCTTGATGGAATCGGGTTCGAGTGCGACTCCCTTGGCCAGCCTGGTGGCTGCCTCCCGGAATTGACCGCGCCTGAACAGGAGCATGCCCGACTCGTAGAAAGGCTCCACCCATTGGGGACGCAGTTCGCCGGCCCGCTTCAGGCTCTTTTCGGCATCGCCGTATTGGCGCAGCTCCGCCAGAATCTTGGCATGCAGCAGGTGGTAGGAAGCGTTGCCTTCATCCTGGCTCAGGGCATTCTGCACGGCCACCAGCGCCTCCAGGTAGCTCCCGGACCGGTAGCTTGCCAACGCCTCCTGATAGGCATCCGCCTGGGAAATCAGCGGCGCGCCAAAAAACACAATGAGAAGTGCCGTCAGGATTCGAGTTGTGTTGAACGGGGGTTTCGAAGCTGTCAGCAGCGTGAATGCAAGGCGCATTCAGC
>JAPOZE010000121.1 GCA_026706225.1 Acidobacteriota bacterium | reverse complement strand
AGGCTGGTGCCGGGTCGAGAGCCCGAGGAGGGATCTCCCCTGACAGGCGTGATCCGGGAACTGGACCGGGTCGCCGAAGAACTGGGCGTCAGCCGCCCCCAGGTGTGCGTGGCCTGGGTGCTCTCCCACCCCGAGGTGACCAGCGCCCTCTCCGGAGGAGAAAAACCCGAGCACGTGGAGGACAATTTCAAGGGCACCAAACTCACCCTCCCCGAAGAGGCCCTGACCCGGCTCAAGGCCGCCTCCGACACCTACAACCAACTGATGGCGACAGCGAAGGGTTGAGAGGCGAGTAGCCGCCTGCACAGTCCCACTCAGATGACGCGGGGCCAAACCTTGGCAGCAACACGGATGCGGGCGGGACGTCCGCGCTCCCGGGGGGGCATCATCTCGTGGGAGCAGTGACGTAGATAGCGGCGTGCCGGGCCTTGACCTTTTGTCCGGATTCCCAAAATATATAGGCATGCGACAGCGATTGTATTGTTTGCCACTGCTTCTGATCCTTGTGGTTGCCGCGCCGGCTGTCGGCGCCGAGGTAGGCAGTGAAGCGCCGGCGTGCGAGGACAGCGCCATCGCCGCCGGCGCCGTGCGTACGGAGGAAGACATTCGAGTGTTCGTTCAATGCGCCTACGAGTACGCCCAGCAAGAGGGTCTGGAGGAGGCCCGCAGGGCTTTCAACCAGGACGCGCGTTGGAAAAGCGGCTCTATCTATGTCTTCATCTCCGAAGTGACGCCGTTGAGCGATCAGGCCCGTCTATTCATCTTTCCCCCTGCTCCGGAGAGGGAAGGATCTTCGCTTGGACTGCTGCTCGACGTCTTCGGTAACGACTACTACAAGGAGCAGCACCGGATCGTGAGCCAATTCGGTGAGGGCTGGATCTACTATTCGTTCCTCAACCCGGCCACGGGCAGCGACGAGCCGAAGGCCACCTACATCAAGGGCATCGACTGGCAGGGGACTCCGGCCGCAATCGGCGCCGGGATCTACCGCCGGGACATGCCCGGCACCTGCCACGGGGACGAGGTCAACGCCGCCATGCTGGACGCCGACCCTTCCCAGGCAAGGTTGCAGGAGTTTGTCCGTTGCGCCGCCATGGATCTGGAGTCGAGGGGATACTTCGCCACCTTCGCTCTGTCGTTCGATTCCCGTTGGAGAAGCGGCTCGGTCTACCTGTTCGGCCTGGATGCTTACGGCAACGCGCTTTTCACCGGGGATCCCTACAGTCAACCGTACGGCCCCGGCGTATCCGAACTGGACCGGAGCTTCATCGGAACCTTCGGTGATCGAGACATCCTGAGCGTCGCCAATTCGTTCGGTGAAACCTTCCTCTACTACACGACGCGCAATCCCTATAACGGACTGCGGGCCCGCAAGGTGACTTTCGTCAAGAGGGTCATGGTCTTCGGGGTGCCTGTCCTGCTCGCCGCCGGCTACTATCCGGAAGACCTGGACCACGAAGACAACGGCGGTTCCGATACTCCCCCAGGTGACGGCCAGGGTGCGGGCCAGGGGGGCACCGTCACACTTCTCTACTGGCAGGCGCCGACCATTCTCAACCCCTACCTGTCCCGAGGCACCAAGGATTCCGAAGCGGCATCGCTGGTCATCGAGCCCCTGGCCGAGTACACCCCGGACGGGGAGATCGTCCCCGTTCTGGCCACGCGAGTGCCGACCCTCGAGAACGGCGGATTCTCCGCCGACCGGACCAGCGTCACCTGGACCATAAGGGAGGACGCGCTCTGGTCCGACGGCACCCCTGTAACCGCCGCCGACGTCGTATTTACCTGGCGCTACTGCACCGCTCCGGGTGGCGGCTGCGCCCGGTCTCGGAGCTTCGAGAATGTGGCCGCCGTCGAGGTCGTCGACGAGCGCACCGTCACCATTACCTTCGTTGAACCGACGTCGTTTCCCTATGACCCCTTTGTGTCCAGCGTGAGCCCGATCCTGCAAGCCGCCCAGTTCGCCGACTGCCTGGGCGAGGCGGCGGCCGGCTGCACCGGCGAGAACCTGGGACCTATCGGCACGGGTCCCTATCTCGTGTCAGACTTCGGCGCAGACGGCACCATCCTCTACCGCTTCAATCCTCGCTACCGGGGCGTCGAGTCGGGTTTTCCCTATTTCGGTGAAGTGATCCTGAAAGGCGGCGGGACGGCCGAGGCCGCGGCACGATCCGTTCTTGAGCTCAACCAGGCCGACTATGCCTGGAACCTCCAGGTTGAACCCGAAGTCCTGGCTTCGATCTCCGAGGGCGGCGGTGGAACCATCGTCTCGGCTTTCAGCACGACAGTCGAGCGGCTGGTGATGAACCAGACCAACCCGGACCCCAGCCTGGGCGATCTACGTTCGGAATACGCCGACGGCACCAACCCGCACCCGTTCCTGACCGATCCGGTGGTGGGGCGGGCCCTCTCACTGGCAATCGACCGCGACACCGTGGTCAGAACCGTTTACGGGGAGCAGGCCGGGCGTCCGACCTGCAATGTCTGGCCTGCTCCGCCCTCCCAGGCATCCACCAACCACGACGAATGCCTGGTTCAGAACATGGATCTCGCCAAGAAGATTCTGGACGATGCCGGGATCGTGGATTCCGATGGCGACGGCGTGCGGGAGCGGGAAGGCGTTCCCCTCAGGATCCTCTTCCAGACTTCGACCAATTCGGTGCGCCAGACCACCCAGGAACTGATCCAGGGCTGGTGGACGGAACTCGGCGTCGAGACCCGCCTGAAGCATGTCAATCCCGGTGTGTTCTTCGGTGGTGACATCACCAGCCCGGACACCGTGGGCAAGTTCTACGCCGACGTTCAGATGTACGCCAACAGCGGAGTCAGCCCGGACCCGGAGAGCTACCTGGGCTCCTGGGTCACCACCGAGATCGCCCGGGCGGCCAACTCCTATCGCGGTTCAAACGTCCCGCGCTTCCAGTCCGACGAATACGATCGGCTCTTCGCCGAGCTCCAGAACACGATCGACACCCAACGGCGCAACCGGATCACGATTGCGCTCAACGACCTGCTGGTCGGCAGCTACGCGATCGTCCCCCTGGTTCACCGGGGATCCGTATCGGCTCACTCCAACGAGATCGAGGGTGTGCGGATGAACGCCTGGGATTCGGAGCTGTGGAACTTCGAAACCTGGAAGCGGCGAGAGTAGATCAACCCATTATCAGGGCGTCAGGCTGAAGGTAAAGAGGTTGCTGCCGGCGGCCACGGCCACGATCTGCTTGCCGTCCAGCATGTAGGTGATGGGGTGGGTGGTGATGGGCGACCCGGTCTGGAACCGCCACAGGCTCTTGCCGGTATGGGCATCCAGCGCGGTGAGATAGCCGTCCATGTCGCCCACGAACACCAGCCCTCCCGCGGTGGAGAGCGTCCCGGCCCAGGTCGGGGTGTGGAACTTGAACTCCCACTTGACCTCGCCGGTGGTGGGCACCAGGGCCTTGACCACCCCCCAGGTATCTTCGTCCGGCTTGACCTGAGGGAAACTCCCCAGCCAGAAGTGACCCGGCTCCAGTTCCTGCTCGCTGCTGAAGTAGTCGGTGCACTCCTCGCGGACCACCACGTAGAGCAGACCGGCGTCGGGATTGTAGGAAGGCGCCATCCAGTTGGACCCTCCTCCCATTCCCGGGCACTGCCGGTTGCCCTCCGGGGTGGGGGCGGTGTCGGGAAGCACCATGGGCCGCCCTTTGGCGTCAATTCCTGAAGCCCAGGTGACCCGCGCCACCGCGTTGGCGTGGAGGAACTCTCCGGTTTCCCTGTCCAGGACGTAGTAGAAACCGTTGCGATTCGATTGGACCAGCAGCTTTCTGGGCTTGCCGTCCACTTCCAGATCCAGCAGCACCGGGACCTCGTTGGCGTCCCAGTCGTGGACGTCGTGAGGAGTGAATTGGAAGTACCACTGCATCTTGCCGGTGTCGGGGTCCAGCGCCACCACTGAGGCCGAGTAGAGGTTGTCCCCCAAGCGGGTCTCCCCGTTGAGGTCCGGGGCCGGATTCCCGGTGCACCAGTAGAGCAGGTCCAGCTCGGGATCGTAGGTTCCCGTCATCCAGGTCGGCGCCCCGCCGGTCTTCCAGGAATCTCCCAACCAGGTCTCCGAGCCGGGCTCTCCGGCCGCCGGAATGGTCCAGAACCGCCACAGCCGCTTTCCGGTATCGGGGTCGTAGGCATCCAGGAAACAGCGCACGCCGTATTCGCCGCCTCCGGTTCCGATGATGACCTTGTCCTTGACGATGAGGGGAGCCCCGGTGGAGCTGTAGCCGATTCGGTAGTCGGCCCGCTCGATGTCCCAGAGGACGTTTCCGGTCTTGGTGTCCAGGGCCACCAGGTGGGAGTCGAGGGTGGCCATGAACAACTTGTCCCGCAAGAGGGCGAACCCCCGATTGATGGGCCCGCAGCAGAGGCTCTGGTCGGGCAGGCTGCGCTGGTATCTCCACAGTCGACGGCCCGTTCGAGCGTCCAGGGCATAGCCGTTGTTGTAGGGAGCCGTGATGTACATCATCCCGTCCACCACCAGGGGTACGGTCTGAAACTTGGCGGCGGCCCCCACGCCGGTCTGAAACACCCAGTCGACCCGCAGGTCGGCCACGTTGCCCTTGTGAATCTGCTTGAGCGGGCGGTAGTTTTGGCCGCTGTAGTCCCCGCGGTAGGTGAGCCAGTTCTGCGGCTCCTCCAGGGCCCTCACCAATCGTTCGCTGGTCACCTCGCCGGCCCGGGACAAGCCGGTAAAGCCGGGAAACATCAGCCACAGGCACATTGCCGGCACAATCCATGTTGGCTTCATTGGTTCTCCTCTTCGGATACGACTACTACGCCAGCCGGGTGGTCCGGAAAGGGACCGCCCGCGGTGGCTTTGTCCGGATAACTCGAACCCATCCTCCTCGACACCTTCATTGCGCGGCCGCACGAGTGAGGAAAATCAGCAGGTCCATCAACTCCTGGTCGGAAAGCGCGCTTTCCGAATAGGCCGGCATCAGCGAATGGTCCAGGTGGGTGAGTTCCCGCAGCTCGCTCTTGCGATAGCTGTGGTAGTTCTCCTCCCGGTCCAGCACCTGGATGGTGTAGGTGTCCTCGTTGCGCACGACACCGGTAATCTGCTTGCCCGCGGGGGTCACCAGGCGGACCGACTCGTAGCCGCCCGCCATCCGCCCGTCCGCCTGAAGGACGTTCTTGAACTGAGCGCTGGGATCCCGCATGGCTTCCAGGAACGACTCCCAGGGGCGAGAATTTCCGATGCCCGTCAGGTCGGGACCCAAGCGTCCTCCTTCTCCCCGAACCATGTGGCAGCCGGAGCAAAACCCCTTGCCGCTGAAGATCTCACGCCCCGATTCCCAGTCTCCGCGCAATGCCTGAGGCCGGGCCTTGGACCGGAGATCGGTGATAAAGGCGATCATGCGCCACAGGTTGCTGTCGGGTAGCGTTTGGCCGGGCATCTGGGTTCCCTGAATTCCATTCCTCACCACCTCGAGCATGTCGTGATCGTCCACGACATGGTTGAGCCGCCCTCGAACCAGGTCCGGCCCGCGGAATCCCCCGCCGCCCTCCATACCGTGGCAGCCGGCGCAGTAGTAGCGGAAGAGGCCTTTTCCCACCAGAACGTCGTCAGGGTTCCCCTTGTAGGGGTTCTGCTTCCTCTCCTCTTCCGCCGGGGCCGCCGCGGCCGGGATTGCAGAGGTCGATCCCAGCACGACAGCCAGGACGGCAAAACCCGGAAGCGGCATCCGTCTCGCCAGAGTTCGCATACTCACCTCACCCAACCGGAGAATGGCCCGATTGCGGCCGATTTTATGGCAAGGCTCCCGGGAAGTCAAAAGGCAGCCGGCGCCTCGATCGCGGAGGTTTCTCTGGCGCCCGGGGGCGGGAAACTGGTACAAACGGCATGGCACTGTTCGGCCCGAAAGAGGTTCAGAGTCCCACCATTGGTTGGTTAAATCCGGAAAGGGCACCATCATGACGGAGCAAGCGATTTCGGTGGAAGAGGAATACAGGAGGCGCACGCCCAATTCAGCCGAGGCCTTTCGACGAGGCACGCCGGTGACAGCCGGTCCGGCCAAGGGCGCCTACTTCTTTCAGCCCTACCCCCTGACCATGTCCAGAGCCCGGGGGTACTTCCTGGAAGACATCGACGGGCACCGCTACGTGGACTTCGCCAACCACCATTCCACCCAGATCCTGGGACACAACCATCCCAAGGTCATGGAGGCCATTCGGGCCCAACTGGATCAGGGAACCGCCCTGGGCGCCCCGACGGGCATCGAGACCGACATGGCGGCGGAAATGTGCGAACGGGTCGCCACCCTGGACCGGGTCCGCTTCGTGAACTCCGGCACCGAGGCCACCCTGCACGCGGTTCGGCTGGCCCGGGGATTCAGCCGAAAGTCCAGGATCGCCAAGTTCGAAGGCGGCTACCACGGCAGCCACGACGCGGTGGAGGTCAGCGTGTTTCCGCCCGTGGACCGGGCCGGACCGATCGAGGCTCCCCATTCCGTGCCCGGCGCCGGAGGAATGTCGCCCCACGCGGCCGGCGAGGTGCTGGTGCTTCCCTACAACAACGAGGCCGCGGTCGCCAGGTTGATCGAAGAACACGCCCGGGAGCTGGCCTGCGTCATGTTCGACCCCAAGGCGGGGATGCTTCCGGTTCGGCCGGAATTCGCCCGCGCCGTGAGGGAGATCACCAGAAAACACGGGCTGCTGCTGATTTTCGACGAGATTGTCGGCTTTCGGGCCGGCAGAGGGGGCCTGCAGGAACAATTCGGTATCGATCCGGACCTGACCTGCTTTGGGAAGATCGTAGGGGGAGGATTTCCGGTGGGGGCGTTCGGAGGCCGGGCCGACCTCATGGACCTGCTGGATCCCAGCCGGGGGCCGACCGGCTTTTCCCAGAGCGGAAGCTTCAGCGCCAACCCCATGACCATGGCTGCCGGTCTGGCCACCCTGCAGGAGCTGACGCCCGCGGCCTTCGCCCACCTCAACGGCCTGGCGGACCGGCTGACCGCCGGCTTGAACGACCTCTTCGCCCGCCGGGGCGTCCACGCCCAGGCCATCAATACGGGCTCGGTCTTCAGCATCTACTTCGTCGAGGGCGAGCTGGAGACCTACCGCGACCTGGCCCGAACCGACCGGGCCTTGAGCCACCAGGTCTTTCTGGCCTTGCTGAAGGAAGGGTACTTCCTGAGCCACACGCTGAGCATGTGCGCCCTGTCGCTGCCCATGGAAGAGCGGCACGTCACCGGGCTGGTTGCGGCCATGGACAAGGCGCTGGACCGGGTCCTGGGCGCCTGAGAGATCGGGCAAAGGCTAGCCGGTGTTCAACAGCCGGTTGCGGTCCTCTCCCTGCAGCGGCAGTTCCGCCCAGGCGCCCGAGCGGTCGTGGGAGACGTGGAAAGCCACGATGCTTTCCAGGACCTGCAAGGCTTCTCCGGCGTCGTAAGCAAAGGGCCCGCGGCCATCCAACCAGGCCACGATCTCCTGCACGGCCCGGTCCATCCCGGTAGCTTGGTTGCGCAGGCTGGGCCACTGTTCCTGCCGGCCGTCCCAGTATTCCAGGCTCACTTCGTCCCCTCCGGTCAGGGCCCTCCCCTTGCTTCCGTTGATGCTCAGGCTCATGGGGACCCTGGCGTAGTCGGAGGCATCCACGGTGACCATCACCCCGCCCTCCAGGCGCATCAAGCCCCATCCGCCGGGGTCCTGAAAGGCCGGACCGCGGCAATCGGGCTTCCCCGCCAGATCCAGGGTTCCCGAAACGGCTTCCACCCGCCGTCCGGTCACCATGCGGAGGGCGTCGAACAGGTGGGTGCCCACATTGCCCAGGCGACCGCTGCTCCACTGCAGGTTGACCGAGGTCAGCTCACCCAGTCTCCCGTCGCCGACCAGATCGCGCAGGCGGCGGTAGTTGGGATGAAAACGGCGGTTGTGGTTGATTGCCAGGAGAGATCCCGACTCCCGGCAGGCCCGCAGCATCCGATCTCCCTCGGAAACGCGGGAGGCCATGGGCTTTTCGCAGTAGATGGCCCGGATCCCGGCGCGGGCGCAGGCCACGGTGATCTCCTCGTGCACCGGGGTGTAGGTGGCCACGCTCACCAGGTCGAGGGCTTCGGCGGCAATCATCTCCCGCCAGTCGGCGTAGCTGCCAACCCCGGTACGGGCTTCGAAGCGGGCCCGGCGCCCCTCGTCGCGGCTGCTTCCCGCCACCAGTCGGATTCTCGGGTTTCCCGCCAGAGCCCCCAGGTGAGTGCCGTCCAGGTTTTCCACCTGTTGCCCCAGGGCATCGCCGGAGGTCTGGTCGGCAGCACCGATAAACCCCAGGCCGATGATTCCCGCGCGGTAGGTTGCCGTTTTCACGCTTTCGAACTCCTGTTCAGCGCTTGTCGGGTTTGGCGCTCTTCCGAATCCAGCTCGAGAAATAGTGAACTCGGAGCCTGCGCTTTCCCCACTTCCGCGCCGCTTCGAGGTCGTCGCCCATGTAGATGTCGATGCGCCGGCGCCAGCGGTAGTGCATTTTGTCCAGTACGACAAAACGCCGGCCGGGGAACCCCTCAATCCTCACCCGGGCTCCGCGAACGAAGCCCAGCGGAATCAAGTCCCGGGAGACGGCGATGGATCTCATGCCCGGTTTCAGCCGGTCTCCCCAAGCGGCTACGTAGGGAGTTGCATCGGTCTGGTTGGGATGGGAGTTGTAGGCCGAAGCCGTGACTTCTATAGAGTCCTCTCCCACCGGAATGCAGGCGCCCTGCAGAGCCAGGGCCGCCAACGCCGCCATAGCCGGCCATGCAACGGGCCTCTTGGGGCCTGAAGCCACTCGGTTTCTCCGTCTGGCTCGGGTCTTGCCCAGCCGCCCTGGACCTCCGCGACCGGCAGGAAGATGCTTCCCGGGAAACACTGTATACGGCCGGGGGTTGGGACGCAAGCCGGCACGCCCCATGCCGCGGAGACCTCCGGCCGATCCCACCGGGGTCGCACGGTGGAAGAAACAACTTCACGTTGCGCGTCGAGATTTATTTTTGCGGCGTGATGATCCTTGGGAGATCGAGCGGTACTAGTTCATAGGTGCCGGTCATTGAATCGAGCAAGCCGCCTGGAACCAACCGATGAATCAATCCGCAGCACGTCTTCACCTGGTGGAGCAACCAGATCCAAAGGAACCGCCGCAACCTCCTGAATTGGAAGCCGATCTGTTGGATTTTCCGGCATTTCGCTTCCTGGAATCCTTCTTCCGTATTCTCTCCCTTGTAATCACCACGGTCTGCATTTTGCTGATCATCTCCTCGGGCCTGGTGCTTTGGGTTCTGCTGGCGTTCTTCTCCTGACGGACCGAGACGGTCCCCAATGGCTTGCGCCCGGCTGACACCCACGGCTAAGTGCTCTCGCCGCCTTCGCGGCTGTCAAGGAAGTCGGCTCATGTAGCGTTCTTGCAGATGAGTAACGTGCCTGCGCTTGAGTTTGGTATGCCGGTGTTTGCTGCCGCCGCGACAACAGTAATTCAAAATTCGGTAATGTTTATCCTCGTCCAGTATGGTCTATAACTGTGTTATGTATGAGTGTTTTATATAGTTAGAGCCATCGCTGGACTTGCTACCAACATCCCTTGCATTCCACTGCCATCCCCCATATAATGGGGGGATGGATACAGTAAGCAACCTCGCGCCGGTCCGACCTAAGACCAAACCCACCGGCCGCCACCCCAGTAACGCCCTGTCGGCCGCCTTCCTGCGCTCCGCTCCGCCCGGAAAATACGCCGATGGAAACGGATTGTACCTCCTCGTCCAGCCCAGCGGTACCCGCAGCTGGATTCAACGCCTCGTCGTCCGCGGCCGTCGCCGGGAGCTTGGGCTCGGCAGCGTCGCCCTCGTCCCCCTGGCCGAGGCCAGGGAGAAAGCACGGGTCAACCGCAAGCTCGCTCGTGAGGGCGGAGACCCTCTCGCCGAGAAGCGACGTGCTGAGGGAATACCCACGTTCGCTGAAGCCGCCTCGCGTGTGCTCGATCAGAAGCGGGACGGATGGCGCGGCCGGCGTAGCCAGCGCGAGTGGATGGCGAGCATGAGGCGGTACGCCTTCCCGCGCATCGGCAAGATGCCGGTCTCGGACGTCACCAGCGCCGACCTGCTTGAGATCCTCACCCCTATCTGGCACCGGAAGGCCTCCAGCGCCCGGCGGGTACGCCAGCGGCTGCGGGCGGTCCTGGAATGGGCCGTAGCCATGGAGTACCGGATTGATAACCCATGCGACAGGATCGGACCGGTCCTGGGCGCCCAGCATGACGTTACCGAGCACATGCGGGCCTTGCCCCATCGGGAGGTGGCTGCGGCGATCCGGAAGGTGCGGGGATCGACAGCCTTGCCGGCCGCCAAGCTGGCCTTCGAGTATCTGGTGCTTACGGCGGCCAGGTGGAGCGAGGTGCGGTGGGCCGAGTGGGCAGAGATCGATCGGGACGCTGGTGTATGGACCGTCCCGGCCAGGCGGATGAAGGCCAACCGGAAGCACCGGGTGCCGCTGTGTGGACGTGCTCTGGAGATTCTCGAAGCGGCACGGACCCTGGGTGATGGAGCCGGTCCTCTGGTGTTCACCCGTGGGCAAGGGAAGCCACTCAATGACAAGGAGCTGCGCTGGCTGGTCCGCGAGGGGGGGATCGCAGCGGTGCCGCACGGGTTCCGCTCCAGCTTCAGGGACTGGGCGGCCGAAGAGACCGACCATCCCCCGTTACAGGGTCCAGCGAGTTCCCAAGATATCTGATAAAGTATTGTAAGTAGACTGATATAAGCTACTTATGGTATAGTTGCGTCTAATGATGTTCAGGGTATTCCTGGACGTAAAGGGTGATCATAAGGGTGATTTAACAAGGGGTGATCCAGTGATGCGATACCGCAAGAAACTCTCCGCCGCCTTCGTCCGCACCGTCGAGCAGCCCGGTCTCTACTGGGACGAGCACGGCTTGATCCTACGGGTCAAGCCCACCGGATACAAGCAATGGATCCAACGGCTCT
>JAPOZE010000648.1:5323-11000 GCA_026706225.1 Acidobacteriota bacterium | reverse complement strand
TCGGCTTCCAGGACGTCCAGGTGGGATAGAAAGTAGCTGTCCATGGCTTCGGTTCGGCTCCCCCGGCTCGGAGGCCGGAGGAAGGGCCTCGTCAGCACAACCGTCACCGGTTGGTGGCGGGGCCGGGACGGCGGTGCAGTCCGCATTCCTTGTGCTCGGGGCGCTCCCACCACCAGCGTCCGGCCCGCAGGTCTTCTCCCGGCGCCACGGCCCGCGTGCAGCAGGCGCAGCCGATGCTCAGAAAGCCCTGTTGGTGCAGCGGATTGTGGGGAACCTGGTTGGCCTTGACGATCTCCCAAAGGCGGGGTTCCTCCCAGTTCCAGAGGGGATTGATCTTGACCAGCCCATTGCTGTCATCCCATTCGACGGGATACACCTCCCGTCGGGTCACCGATTGCTGTCGCCTGAGACCGCAGATCCAGGCGTCCATGCCCTTGAGCGCCCGCGCCAGGGGGTGGATTTTTCGGATGCGGCAACAGAGCTGCCTCAACTCGACGCTCCGGTAAAAGAGGTTGATCCCATGGTCCCGGACCATGGACTCCACCTCCTCGGTTCGGGGGAAAAAGGTCTCGATTCTCAGACGGTAGTGCTCTTCGGTCCGTTCGACAAGCTGAAGGGTTTCGGGAAAGAGCCTGCCGGTGTCCAGGGTCACGATTCGGACGGGAAGGGCGTCCCGGGCCAGGAAATGGGTGATCACCTGGTCTTCCAGACCCAGGGCCGTGGCGAACACCACCCGGGGACCGAATCGGCGATGGGCCCACTGCAGGATTTCGCTGGGTGAAGAGGAGCGAAGCTGCTCCCGCCACCGCTCGATTTCACCGGCATCGTTTGGAGAGGCAACCATGATTCTCACAAAAGATGACTAAGTTAATAAAAATAGTCAATATATGGGGAACTCTCACAAAAGTCAAGTGATTTCTTGAGGTTAGTCTGATATTATGGTTGACGGAGGGTGGCAAAATCAAGTACCTACAGTATCCGGATTGTTTTAGTCATGTTTTAGTTGCCGCGGGCAATCGATCATGAAATTGTCCACAAAAGGGGAATATGGCCTGTTGGCGGTCATCGATCTGGCCTTGCACTCCCTCGAGGCTCCGGTGCAGAGCGCCCAGATCGCCGAACGACAGAACATTCCCAAGCAGTACCTGGACCAGCTCCTGCTGTTCCTGAGGAAGGCCGGCCTGGTCGAGAGCAGCCGGGGGCGTCAAGGCGGCTACCAGTTGGCCCGGTCCGCCAGCCACATCAATCTGCTGCAGGTGGTCAGGGCTCTGGAGGGTTCGATCGACAGCAACGATGTCTTCATGAGAGAGGGGTCGAACCAGGATCCGACCCGGAAAATTCTCAGAGATCTCTGGTCGGAGATATTCGAACATGCCTCCGAAGTCCTGCGCACCACCACGGTAGAAGACGTGTGTGAACGGCGGAAGAAGCTGGACCCGCAGATCATGTACTACATCTAGGAGGCGCCATGGCGAGGATCGCAAACAATGTCCTTGAACTGATGGGGAATACTCCCCTGGTGCGGCTGAATCGCGTGACATCGGGGGCCGTGGCCACGGTGGTGGCCAAGATGGAATCCCACAATCCCGCCGGGAGCGTCAAGGATCGTATCGGGATCAGCATGATCCATGAAGCCGAGAGGATGGGCGCCATCGACAAGGACACCGTGATCATCGAACCCACCAGCGGCAACACCGGCATCGCCCTGGCCTTCGTCTGCGCGGTGAAGGGGTATCGGCTCATTCTTTCCATGCCCGATACCATGAGCCTGGAACGGCGCACGCTCCTCAGAGCCTTCGGCGCCGAACTGGTCCTGACTCCCGGATTCGAAGGCATGAAGGGGGCCATCAAGGCAGCCGAGAGGTTGGCCGCCGAGACTCCCAATTCCTGGATACCCCAGCAGTTCCGCAATCGGGCCAATCCCAAGATTCACCGCGAGACGACGGCCGAAGAGATCTGGAACGATACCGAGGGACGGATCGACATCTTTGTGGGAGGCGTGGGCACGGGCGGCACCATTACCGGAGTGGGGGAAATCCTCAAGGCCAGGAAGCCGGGCTTTCAAGCCATCGCCGTGGAACCGGAGGATTCCGCGGTCATCTCCGGCGGGAGCCCCGGGTGGCACGAGATCCAGGGCATCGGGGCCGGCTTTATTCCGGACATTCTCAACACGGGGGTGATCGACGAGGTGATCCGGGTCACCAACGAGCAGGCCATTCACATGGCCCGTCGCCTGATCAGGGAGGAAGGCTTGCTGGTGGGGATTTCCTCCGGAGCTGCCGCTCACGCCGCGGTGGAGGTAAGCAGGCGTCCGGAAAACGAAGGGAAGCTGATCGTGACCGTCCTTCCGAGCACCGGCGAACGTTACCTGAGCACATCGCTGTTCGAAGACCTGAACGGCGACCCGCCGACCGGCTTTTAACCTGCACTGCCAGGTGAATTTGGAGACCGGCGGTTGACCAGGTTGGCGATTTCCAGGACGAAATTGGCCGCCATCCAGAGACCGGCCAGCAGGGTGACGGCTATCTTTGCCGGCTCGGCCTCCGGCAAGTGGACCAGGTAGATCAGCATGATCGCCAGAATCAGGGGAATGGAGGCCAGGTAGCCCAAAAAGACCAGCCCGCCGAGGAGCTTGGCGGCGCTGCCCATGCGGCCGCGCATGTTCTGCCAGTGGCGCCCGGCAAAAAAGCGCCCGGTCATGATGCCGGCCACAAATCCGGGAATGGAGATGAGGTAATAGGTCTCGAAGTTCAGCAAGGTGAGCCCTCCCAAGGATCCTCGCGGGCCCGATTCAAGGCCGCTTCAAGCTGGATGCCGGCAGTGCCGGGATTCCTACCGCTGTTCGGTTTCGGTTCTGAAGAAAACAGTGACTTGCCAGACGCCTCCAACTTTGGTCAGCAGCCACTGCCCGTCTCCCGTCACGCTGTCAATGCCCTGATCGGCGTATCTGTCGGAAGTCTTGACATAGCCTGATCGCACCACCGCCGAGTTGTGGGTGATGGTCACCTCCGGTTGTCTGAGTTGGAGGCGAATGCCCTCATCGGGTCGGAACAGCTCGTGGTAGTGGACGAGCGCCTGAGCCAGGTTGTAGCTCTTGCCGCTGTTTCCATCGATTTCCACGAAGGATTCCTCGCAGTCCCGCATCAGCAGCAGAGCATCCCTGAGGCGATAAGCCTCGACCTGCCTTTCCAGGATCCGTTGAATCGCTTCCGAATCGGCCTGGGTGGTCTCCACCGGCGTTTCGACCCGGGGCGGTGGGACGACCATCTCCCGCCCCACAAAAAAGCCGATGACCCCTCCAACCGACAGGACAATCAGGATGTAAAGGTATGGTTTCATGATCGGGCCTCAAGTGTGATCTTTCTGAGGCACTTGTCAAGATTTTTGTGGTCCGGTGTCACCAGTGTCCTTTCGAGTTGTCAGGTTGGCCCAGTCTCTGTATATTGGGGCTATCCGGTGCACACCAAAAGGCTTACACTTGGCAAGCATTCGCCCGGCCCGTTGACGGGAAAAAGGTCCATGAGGCTGCGTCTCCGTGCATTCCTGGTCGTTTCCCTCTTCCTGACCGCTTCAGGAAACCCGGTATCTGCGACGGAAAAGGCGGATCCGAAAGTCAACTCCCTGTTCCCCTTGGGTGGCCAGCCGGGAACGAGTTTCGAGGTGCGTATTCGAGGAGAGAATCTGGGCAGCGTCCATGGTGTCTGGTTCGACTGCGACGCGCTTGAGGCGGAAGTCCGGAAAATAGAGAAGACGGTTGAAGAGGTCGACGTGGTTCAACAGGCCGGCACCACGGCCAAAGACACCAAAGAGTTCCACCACGTCGTTCTGAAAATCCATGTGGACGACAAGGCGGCTGTGGGTGCTCATACGTTTCGACTGGTCTCCCGCCAGGGACTTTCGAACCCACTGGCGTTGCTGGTCGATCCGGAGCCGCAGATCCACGAAAGCGAGCAATCCATCAATTCCCCGCAGAGTGCCCAGCACATCACGTTTCCGGTGGTTGTCAACGGCAGGCTCGGTCACCCCGGCGAGCTCGACTACTATGCTTTTGAAGTCGGCGAAGGACAACACCTGCGTTTTGAAGTGATCACCTCCACCTTTGCCGCCGCTACCGTGGCCGGCGACCCGCAACTGATCCTCTACGAGCCCACGGGAAGCTGGTTCGATCCCCAGCGGATCAAGCGGTTGGAGGTCAGGGACGAAACGGGCCCCGGTCCGGGAAATCACCAGTGGGTGACCTCTCATTTCCTGCCGAGATTGATTCGCCGATTCGACCGGAAGGGGCGCTACTTGGCGGAGGTCGGGACCTTGGAAGGTCAAGGAGGCCCCGACTTTTCCTACCAGCTTCGGGTCGTTCCCACGCCGGCACGGGATCCGGGAGCCAGCCACCGCCGTTTTCCGGGCGATCCCGCCCACGGTTCAAGTCCCCTTGTCTGGCAGGAACGGGATTTTTCCAGAAGAATCGACCGCGACCACCTCACCCGTTTGTGGTCGCGGGCGATCCGGGTCCCGGAACCGGGCCAGGAGGGCAAGACCGCCGTGGGCGCCAAAGATGGCGCTGGCTTGGAAAAAACCAAACGGTCACCATTGGCGGAAACCATCGATCAAGCCAACACGCTTCGATTGCCGAGCCCGGCCCGGGAAGAAGAACCGAACGATTGGGCCTCCCGGGCACCGGACCTGTCCCTTCCGATGACCGTGGAGGGGGCCATACAACATCCGGGTGACGTGGACATCTTTCGATTCAAAGCGGAAGCGGGACAGGCCTTGGCCTTCGAAATCGAGACGCCCGAAACCGTGCCGCCCTTCTTCAATCCGCACCTGGTTGTCGTCGACGGTAGGGGAACGGAACTGGTGAGCAACATCTACCGGGAAGTGGCAGGCGTGGGAGACGACTGGATCAAGTCCATAAAGGCCAAGACCGTTTACACCTTCGAGCAAGCGGGGGAGTATTTCCTGCAGATTCGCGATCTGACCACCCGAAGAGCTGCCCCGCACTTCCGATACCGCGTGCTGGTGCGCCCGCAGGTGCCCCACCTGGGAGAGGTTGCCGTCAAAGCGGGGAGAGGGGCAGTGGTCGATCACATCAACTTGCGGAGTGGAGAAACCCGCAAGCTCACCGTGGTGACCGAGCCGGAGGAGGGCTTTGACGGAGAAGTTGCCCTGGCACTGGAGAATCTTCCGACCGGGGTGCAAGCGCTTGCCGCAGCCACGACCACGGTCAACCCTCGCCTGCTTGAGACGGGAAACGGACGCGGGGCAATGCACAAGGAGCGATTTTTCCCACCCCGTCGCTTGGCCACCATGGTCCTGGTGGCCGGTCGGGACGCCCCCGCAACGCCGATGCCCCGGCGGATCCGGTTGACGGCTCGGCCCATTGTCGACGGGAAGATCGGCAAGGCGCTGGCGGTGCAGGAAATTCTCTTGATGATCTGTGGTCCGGAGGCAGAGCAGGCCGGGATGGCCGCGAGGAACTGAGACGCATTCCAATTCACTCCGGGAAGCAGGCCATCCGCATCCTTCAAGATTGGCCAATTGTGGAGACGAAATTGAGCTATCCGGCAGACCGGGAAATACTTTTGAGCACAGGACCCAAATGGGCGGGCCGGCATTGGCTCAAGGCAGCGGTAGCGACGGTGCTGATACTGGGCCTCAGCCATCGGGATGCGGGCTCCGA
>JAPOZE010000648.1:0-5313 GCA_026706225.1 Acidobacteriota bacterium | reverse complement strand
CGAGGGCGTTCGCTCGTATTCGAGTGGGCGGGGGTTGCTATCCATTCGGGTGGGGCCGGAGGCGGTGGAATTGCAGGGGTCGGGTGCGACGCGGCGATTCCTGGTGCTGGGAGAATTCTCGGATGGCCTGCAGCGAGAGGTGACCTCCGCCAGTCGGTTGTGGATTGCGGACCCGTCGATCGCGCGTCTGGGGGCCTTGGGGCAAGTGGTTTCGGTGAGTTCGGGCCGGACGGAGTTGAGAGCCGAGTTGGGAGACAGGACAGCGCAGGCAGGGATATTGACGGTGGGCACCGAGCGGAGGCGCCCGTTCAGCTTCAGTTGGGACATTGGAGGCATTCTGACCAAGCGTGGCTGCAACGGCAGCAGTTGCCACGGAGGCGTGAAAGGGAGAGGGGGCTTCCGATTGTCGTCGGATGCTACCGATCCGGCGGAAGACTACCGGTGGATTGTGCGCGGAGGGGGATACCAGGTGCTGACGGCTGAGCCGCTGGGTCCACGAAATTCCCGCATTGACCTTGACCGGCCTGAAGAGAGCCTGCTGTTGCGGAAGCCGAGCTTCAAGGTGGCTCACGGAGGCGGGGAGCGGCTGGGAACGGGGACGGCGGACTACGAGACGGTATTGAGCTGGGTGAGCCGGGGAGCCGGTTTTGAAGGGAATGGGGAGGAAGGACTCGAGGTCGAGCGAGTGGAGGTGTTTCCGGGCGAAGCGGTAATCGAGGAGAAAGGCAAGCATCGGTTGGCGGTAACGGCCTATTTTTCGGATGGTAGCCAGGAAGACATCACCGGGCAAGTCAGGTATGAATCGCTCAACCAGGAAGTCGTGCGGGTCGGTGAAGAGGGGTTGGTTGAAGGCGTAGGCCAGGGAGAAGCGGCGGTCATGATCCGCACGGCGGGTCGAGCTGCCGAAGCGCGGTTTGGGGTGATCGGGGAGGCGATCCGGGAGTATCCCGAGGTTCCGCGGCGGAACTTCATCGATGAGGAGGTGTTCGGGAAGCTGCGGCGGTTTCACCTGATTCCGTCGGAGTTGTCCGACGATGGGGAGTTCATCCGGAGAGTGTGTCTGGACTTGACGGGGACGTTGCCGCCGCCGGAGCGGGTACGGGAATTCTTAGGCAGCCGGGAGGAGGACAAGCGGGAGAAACTGATCGAGGCGCTGCTGGAGTCCCCGGAGTATGTGGACTACTGGACCTTCCGCTTTGCCGACCTGTTCCGGGTCAGGGGACACTATCGGTGGGCTCATGTCTATTGGGAATGGGTCAGAAAGAGCCTGGCCGCAAACAAGTCGTACGATCAAATGGCGCGGGAAAGCATTGCGGCTCAAGGCTACGATGGCCCCTCGCGAATCTACCTGATCGACAACAACAAGCCCCCGGCCTTGGAACGGATGGTGGCCGAGCAGTTTCGGGTCTTTCTGGGCCGAAGGATGGATTGCGCCCAGTGCCATAACCATCCCTATGACCGTTGGACGCAGGATCAGTTCTGGGGACTGGCGGCTTTCTACCGCCGCGTGACCAATACCGATTGGGCATTCGACAACGTGGTCTTCGACGACCCCGACGGGCACGAGGTGAATTTCGGGGAGGGTAAGAGCACGCTGTCCTTCCGGGAGAACCGCCACCCGCGCACCGGGCAATTGGTGCCGCCGACCTTCCTCGATGGTCGCGTGCTGCCCGGCCGGGACCGTCGCGACCTCCGGCGGGAGTTGGCCACCTGGATGACGAGCCATCCCTACTTCGCCCAAGCCATGGTCAACCGCATGTGGGGTCATTTCTTCGGAAGAGGGATTGTGGATCCGGTCGATGACTTTCGCTTGGGCAACCCGCCGACCCATCCGGGATTATTGGACCGGTTGGCCCGGGACTTTCAGGAGCACGGCTACGACCTGAAGCACCTGATGCGGCGGATCGTTTCTTCCAGGACCTACCAACTCGGCAGTCGACCCAATGCCAACAACCGGGGGGACCGCCTGAACTACTCGCACGCCTACCCCCGTCCACTGGAGGCCGAGGTCCTGCTGGACGCGATTTCGACCGTGACCGGCGTGCCTGAGCTGTACAAGGCCGAGGGGATGTTGAGCGGAACGGCGCCGCCCGGGACCCGGGCCATCAATTTGAAATATCCTGCCAGCTACGCCAATCGGTTTCTGGAGGTCTTCGAACGCCCCAAGCGGGATGTGGTGGTGGCCAGAGACGGCAAGGTAAACCTCATGCAGGCCCTCCATATGACGGTGAGTCCCACCTATAACGACAAGCTGGGGAAAAAGGGAGGGCGGATCGATCGGTTGCTCCAACGGGGCGCGACCAACCGAGAGATGATTGAAGAACTCTACCTGGCGGCCCTTTCGCGGTTTCCGAGCGAAGAGGAACGGGCCGGTTTGGAAAGTTTGATCCAAGAGCAGCCTTCCAGGCGGGAGGCCTTGGAAGATCTGCTTTGGGCTGTGATTTGTTCTCGCGAGTTCGCCAGCAATCACTAGCCCGGATGAGGGGGGTACTCATGAACCGGTTGGAGGGATTGAGCCTTGGCGGCCCCATCAGCCGTCGAGCGGTCCTGAGGGCGGGATCCCTGGGTTTCCTGGGGATCACCCTCGGTCGAATCCTGGAACTCGAAGCGGCATTGGGCCCGGTGAAGGGTGGGCGGACGGGCAAAAAGGCCGAAGCCTGTATTCTGCTGTGGCTGGACGGCGGACCGAGCCACATCGACACCTGGGATCCCAAGCCCAACAGCTCCTTTAAACCCATTTCCACCAACGTACCCGGAATTCAGATCTCGGAGCTGCTGCCGAGAATGTCCAGGAAGATGGACAAGCTGGCGGTCATCCGCTCCATGCACACCGAGGAAAACAACCACGGGGTGGCCCATCACTACGCCATGACGGGACACCGACCCAGCCCGGCCATGAAGTTTCCCGCATTCAGCTCCGTCATTACCAAGGAGTTGGGACAGCGCCACAACGTGCCTCCCAACGTCATGGTTCCGGAGATCAGCGCCAGCAAGCGCGACTATTTCAGGTCCCACTTTCTGGGAGCCCAGTACGATCCGTTGCAGATCCCGGACCCCAACCGGCAGGACTACAACATTCCCGAACTGAGCTTGCCCGGGTCGCTCACGCTTGAAAGGATCGAGGCTCGCAATGCCTTTCTCGAGCTGGTCGATGGGCGTTTCCGTCAAGCAGTCGAGAGCACCGAGTACGCCAATCTGGATGAGTTTCGACAGCAGGCCCTGAATATGGTCTTGTCCCAGTCGGTGCGGCAAGCCTTCGATCTATCCCGGGAGCCCGAAAAGCTCAAAGACGCCTATGGCCGCCACATGTTCGGCCAAAGTGTGCTCATTGCCCGGCGGCTGGTGGAAGCAGGCAGCCGTTTTGTGACGGCTTTCGACTTGAAGCGGGTCGAGACAGGGCGCAATTGGGACACCCACGGAACCAATGACAAGCAGCACAGGGACGTCCTGGTGCCGGTGCTGGATCAGACCCTCTCCACCTTGTTGACGGACCTGGAGGCAAGGGGCCTGCTGGAATCGACCCTGGTGATTGCCATGGGAGAGTTCGGCCGGACCTACGATCTCAACCCCGGAGGAGGCAGGGACCATTGGTGCCACTGCTGGTCCATGGTCCTGGGGGGAGGGGGAATCCGTGGAGGACAGATCATCGGCGCCAGCGACGACAGGGGAGCCTATGTGGCGGACCGCATGGTGACCATCGGAGATCTGCTGGCCACCATCTACAAGGCCCTGGGCATCGATTGGACCCGGGAGTATATGCACCCCATTGGCCGTCCCCTCAAGATCGCCAACTCCATCAACGACGAAACCGGAAAGCCGATCGAGGAGTTGATCTGAGCGGCTTCGACCGCAGGCGGCCTGGCGCTCCATTCTTCCTCCGGATGGCAGGAGAACCTGCAACCCGCGGCTCTATTTTTCGGGGCGAGGGGTCGATCCGGAGCGTTCCTCCCCCTACTGACAGATTGACAGGTTGCCTCTCAGGCCGCTGAGCTCTCCCGCTCGATTTCGGAAAGGAGGGAACGTCGTGAAGAAATGCCCACTCCGAAGAACGCCTCGACGGGAATCGGAGCCCTTCCTGAGTCGCCGCGCCTTTATTCAGGCCGGCGCCGGTTCGTCTCTGTTGGGAGCCGCCGGCGCCTGGATGGGGGGATGCGGGTCTGACGGGAAATCCTCGGGCGGGCAATGGCCGGTGATCGATTATGGTCAGTCCTTCATCTCGGGCACGGTCTCCTCGAACCGGGTTCGCTTCCTGGTAGAGTCGCGCACGCGCATCCTCGATGAACGCACCGGCAAGACCCGGGACTACTATCAGTGCGCTTCCTGCAAGAGCGAGAACACCTTTGCCCGGAAAGATCTCTTCATGGAGGACAACTACGACTTTATCCCCATCTTCGGTCCCGAGGACGGCCTGCTCTTTCGACGCAAGGCCTATCTGAATCCTCGCTACCGGGAATGGAGAAAGGCGGAGGACCTTTGGGGAGGACAGATCTATCAGGTGAAAACGCCTCGAGCCAGCCGACTGGTGTCGACCACGCACGAAATCCACCGAGCTACCGCCGAAGCTCTTCCCCTGGTCGCCCAAACCGAAATCAACGGGGCGGATACCGGCTTGACGGCCATCATCGAGTATCCCGTCAAGACCATGAACATTCGAGATGAAGCACCGACCTATCAGGTGGATACGGGGCCCATTGCCTTTCCCGATCTGAGTCGGCGCCATGAGCGTTTGCCTGACGCCCTGTCGTTGGCCTTCGTGGCGTTCAACGCGCCTCACTTCGCCGATTTCGTGATCGAGGACGAGACCCCGATTCTCCAGGACGAGCGGGAATTGACCCGGGTCCACCACTATTCGCGCATTCTAAGTCTGCCGGCAAAGAACAGAATCTTTGCCATTGAATAGGGGACGTTGTTGAATTACTGGAATAACTTCGATCTGCCACTGCTGAATTGCTTTGATTCAATAACGTCTCCTATGCGCTCTTTACAAGTTATTCCAGTAATTCAACAACGTCCCCAGCGCTACGGCTCCGGGTGAAAGGGGTTTGTCCATGAAACACATTTGGCCGGTGGCGGCGGTGTTCCTCATCCTTTGCGGAGGTTGTGCGGTCTCCGAGGAACCTGCAAAGGCGCCCGCACGGGAGCATCGCATTCTATATAACAGCGATACCGGTAACGCCTTCGCCGAATTCTGGGGGAGCGGGGCTCCGCTGAGCGAGATGGACGCCGAAGCCGTCCGGAAGGTGGTGGCCCGCGGCGTCGACGAGCTGGCCCGGGCGGGAGTGGACACGCTGTCGATGGTGGTCAGCCACCGCT
>JAPOZE010000383.1 GCA_026706225.1 Acidobacteriota bacterium | reverse complement strand
CGCCTCCGAGGCCAGCGACCACGTGCTGGTCGAAGTCACTCCCGGAGGAGACCTGCTGGCCATCTGGACGCTGGCCACCCAGGAAGGGGCCCACGACTACTCGGTGGTGTATGCCCGCAGCAAGGACAACGGGGTGACCTGGACCCGCCCCCAGCCCATCGCCGCCCCGGAAAAACTGGGGACCTACTGCAACTTCGGCTGGCCGGTGGTCAGCAAGTCGGGACGCATCTACGTCTTCTACAACTTCGCCCCGGGAATCGGCGAGGGGTTCATCAACGCCATCATGCGCTGCAAGTTTTCCGACGACGACGGCTACACCTGGCAGGACGCCGGGATCGACATGCCCTACAAGAGGAACCCGAAGTACGATCATCCCGGTCCGGATGTGCTCAGCCGCTGCATCGTCTGGCAGAAGCCCATCCGGGATGCCAAGGACCGTCCGGTGGTCCCCCTGACCCGATCGACGGCGGCCTACGTCAAACCGTTTTCCAAGGACAAGAACCTGGGGGAGTGCCGTTGTGAATTCATCCGGTACGAGAACATCGACGAGGGACCCCATCCCAGGGACCTCGAGCTGACCTATCTTCCAGACGACGAGGACTTGATCTGGGTCCCCTGCACCTTCGAGCCGGAGAAATCCCAGGGATACACCTTCTGCCAGGAACCCGGGACCGTGCTCCTGCCGGACGGACGCCTGTTCGCGGCCATGCGAACCGCCAACGGGCAAGTGTGGTACACGGTGTCGGACGATGCCGAGGCCCGGACCTGGCGGCAGGCCGAGATGTTGAGGTACCGCGACGGCGGAGAACCGGTGGAGAATCCCGTCTCGCCCACCCCCATGTTCCGCCTTTCCGACGGACGCTTTCTGCTCTTCATGCAAAACCACGACGGCACGGGTTACGGAGGCAAGGGACCACTGGATCTCAATGCCCGTCGCCCCCAGTTTTTCGTGGTGGGCGAGTATCGCCCCCAGGCCCATCAGCCCGTCTGGTTCAGCCGGCCCAAGATGATCTTCGATACCCACGCCACGGGTGTTTTCCCCAAGTACTGGAAGTGGTTGTCCATGTATGCCAGCTTCACCGAGCATCGGGGCAAGCGCATCCTCTGGTACGCCGACCGCAAGATTTTCGTGCTGGGGCGCCACATCACCGACGAGATGCTGGCCGACATGACCGTCCCCAGGGCGTAACGAGGCGTGCCCGGACGACAGGCATTCAGAGGAGTCAATCGATGGCATCCACGCGATTTCCCAACACCAGCTTGAGCCGGCGCGGTTTTTTGGCCGGGCCGGTGGCGGCGACCGTCCTGGCCCTTCAGGGTCGAATCCGGGCGGCCGCCGCCCCGGTTCTCCGGGGGGGCGACTCCGAGACTCCCCACGAGCGGATCTACCGCAGGCTCCGGGGCCCGGTGGTGCCCATCAACATCCCCCTGGCCAAGGACTACTCGGTGGACTACGGCAACCTCAGGGCCTACGTGGACTTCCTCTGCGAGAACCAGGCGCCGGTCATCTTCTTCACTTACGGCAGCAGCGAGTTCAAGAGCATGAGCGAACCGGAGATCGAGAAGCTGTGCCGGACCGCGGCCGAGCAGGCTCGCGGCCGGGCACTGGTGATCGGTGGGACCGGAAAGTGGTGGACCGGCAAGAGCATCGACTTCATCCGGCGCCTGGAGGACTCGGGAGTGGACGGGATCAACCTGCACCTGTTCACCACCAAGCCGGAGGAGGTCTACGCCGCATTTGCCGAGGTTGCCGGCCAAACCCGGCTGCCCCTGCTGGGTTACGATGAAAATTATCCGGCGGACCTGGTGGCCCGCCTGTCCACCATCCCCGGGGTGTGCGGACTGAAGAGCCATGACGCCCTCTACCGCTATCACGACTTCATCCGGGCGGTCGAGGGCAAGAAGTTCGTGATCGTCGGCGGAGGGCAGATGCGCAATTTCCTGTACGGTTACCTGATCGGTTCCCAGGGCTATCTCTGCGCCTATGCTCCCTTTGCCCCGGCAGTCGCCTTCCGTTTCTATCGCGCCCTGGAACGCAACGACCTGGATGAAGCCCGCCGGGTCATGTTCGAATACGAGGACCCGCTCATGAAAGTTGCCGGGGGCCTGGGCTGGGGCCAATCCATCAAGAGCATTCTGCAGATCAAGGGGCTCTTCCACACCAATCTGTGGCGGCCGCCCGTCCCCTCCCACGGACCCGAGCCGAAAAAACAACTGCGGCAGTTCCTGGCCGACAAGGGCCTCCTGTAGCGCTGGGCCTCAATTGCGTCCGGCCATCTATCGAGTTTATGATTGAGGCGCAGGCAGCCCAGCCTGCCAATTTTCGAAAACGCCGGTGCCGTTCGTGACACAGCCGACCGATCGCCGTGCCTTTCTGAAGTCCTCAGCCCTGATTGCGGGAGCTTCGGCGATGACCTCCAGCCCGATGGCCATGTCCCCGGGACCCCCTGACGAGCCTGCCGAGGCGGCCGATCTGAGAGCCAGGCTGCTGGAATGCCTGGGCGGAGACTGGCCCGAGCCCTGCGAGTTGGAGCCCAGGGTCACACGGGAAGAGCAGCGCAACGGTTACCGCTTGCTGTGGGTCGACTACGCTGTGGAGCCCGGCGATCGGGTGCCGGCCATCCTGATGATCCCCGACGGAGTCACACCCGCGTCGCCGGCGGCCGGGGTGGCCCTCTGGCACCAGCATGCGGGGAAGTGGCATCTGGGCAAGACCGAGCCCGCCGGTCTGGCCGGCGATCGAATGCACCATACCGGAGTGGCCCTGGTCCGACTGGGATACGTGGTGCTCTGCCCCGATGCTCTTTGCTTCGAACAGCGCCGCGACCCGGCGGGCAGGTTGAAGGGCGGCGACTATGAGCGCTACGAGTTCCTGCGTCAGGTCGTCCAGGGACGCTGCATGGCCTGGAAGAATATTCTGGATATGCGGCGCGCCGTCGACTATCTGAGCGCACGACCGGAGGTCGATCCCAATCGGCTGGGGTGCTACGGCCACTCCATGGGGTCGACCCACACCTGGCTTGTCGGGCCTTGGGAACCGCGCTTGAAGTGCCTGGTGGGCAACTGTTGCCTGCCCACCTACCGGGCGATTCACCGCCGCAAGCTGATCCACTGTTTCCCCAACTTCATCCCGGGTTTTCATCAATATGGGGATACGCCCGATATCGCCGGCCTGATTGCGCCCCGGGCGCTCCATCTGAACTTTGGCGACAAGGACTCCGGTTCGCCCATCGGAGAGGTTCGCCGCGGCATGGAGCGCATCGCCCGGGCCTACGCCCGGGCCGGGGCTGCCGGCCGGTTTTCCTGGTTCATCGAGCCCGGAGCCGGCCACGTCTTGTCGGGGAAGATGTGGCGTGAGGTCCAGCAGACGTTTCGGAGATACCTGTCGTAGTGACCCCCAGGGTAAACGAGGCAGCCACGGGCAACCGGCCGCGGAGCCCGGATCGACTGGACAGTGGCAAAAGCAAGAGCGAGGACGGTTGAATGAGTCTGCAGCAGCGCATCGGCGAGCGGGAAACGCAGTACGTTATGGAGGTCCTGGAGGGCCAGTTCCGGAAGTCGGACAGCGCGGCCGGCACCCGCCTGGAGCAGGTTTTTGCCGACACCATCGGCGTGCGTTTCGCCATCGGCTTTGTCAACGGCACCGCCACCATGCACAGCGCGCTGGCGGCCATGGGGGTGGGACCTGGGGACGAGGTGATCGTCCCTCCGTTGACCATGGCATCCACCTCCATGGCGGTGGTCCACTGTCAGGCCTCCCCGGTTTTTGCCGACGTGGATTCCGATACCTGGAACATCGATCCCCGGTCGGTGGAAGCCTGCATCGGTCCCAGGACCAGGGCCATCCTGCCGGTGGCGCTCTACGGGCTTCCGCCGGATATGCCGGCCCTCATGCGGATCGCCGAAGGGCACGGGCTCCAGGTGCTGGAAGACGATGCCCAGTGTTTCCTGGGATCCATCCACGGAAAGCTGGTGGGCGGCATCGCCCACGCCAGCAGCTTCAGCTTTCAGAGCACCAAGCACATGACCTGCGGCGAGGGGGGCATGGTCACCACCGACGACGAGGGGCTGGCCGAGCGGATTCGCCGTTTCAGCAACCTTGGGTACGGCACCGTTGGCGCCAGGCCCGGCGCCGGGGTGATCTCCAAGGAAGTGATCCAGAATCCCGCTTACCTGCGGCATCAGCAGGTGGGATGGAACTACCGCATGTCGGAGTTGTGCGCGGCCGTGGCCCTGGCCCAGGTGGAGCGCCTGGAGGAACTGGTGGATCGCAGGATCCGGGTGGCCGAGCTCTACCGGCAGGCGCTGGATGGTTGTGAGTGGCTGGTGCCTCAAAAGGTTCCGCCAGGGTACAGGCACGCTTATTGGACCTACGTTCTGCGTCTGGACAACGGCGGCGCCTTCAGTTGGGAAGCCTTCCGCGAAAAATACCTGGAGCTGGGCGGAGACCCCATGTACGGGTGCTGGCAGGTGACCTACCTGGAGCCGGCCTTCCTGGGGAGGAAGTTCTCCTCCGACCAGCGTCAGGATTACCGCCGATCCCTCTGTCCGGTGGCTGAAAGCGTCCAGCCGCGGCTGTTTCAGTTCAAGACCAACTATTTCGATGAGGAGCGCGCCCGCCGCCAGGCCGAGGCCTTGCACGGCGCCATTCGATTCTTTGACAGCAAGGTTTGACAGCGGTCGGCGTCTCGGCTCAGGACGTCCAGGAGGACCGGGCCGGACCGGTTTGCCGGTTGACCGCAAGCGCCGTCGGACAGAGATCCGCCGGCCGAAAAACGGCCGGGTTTTCCGGAAACCCGCGCCCGGGATGTTGCGTCTCAAAAAAGGGTTTGGATCTCGGAGGCAGGGTCGCTTCATGTGGTTGCGGTGGATTATTGGCGGGTGTTTGGCCGGTTGCCTGCCGGTCGGATGGTTGTCGGCGGAAACCGTTTTCCAACAGTACCAGCCGCAACCCTTGGAGATCCGCAACCATCCCCTGGAAATCGAGAACAACTCCGACCGTCCCTACCGCTTTGTGCTTTCCATCCTGGGAGCGAATCGAGCCGAGTTCATCCCCCTGCTGGCCGTCGTTCTGGATCCCGAGGACTCCACGGCCCACCAATGGATTGCGGTCTGGAACCTGAGCAGCAGCTCTCCAGGGTTCACCCAGCGAGTGAAGGCGGCGCTGCCGTTCCCCTGGTGGTCGCCTCGGGGTACCGCGGGTGGAGCCGCCGGGCCGATCCGAAGACTGCCCAAGCCGGTCTTGACGGCTCGCGGCCGCAAGTCCGGCGCCAAGGGCCGTTTCGCCTGGGCCGCCGCCAGGACAGTGGCGGACTTCGCCAGTTTCTTCACTCCGGGCCGTTTTGCGTTGGAGACCTACCGGGACTACCGCAACGATCTGGACAAACGACAATTCCATCAGCTCTACGCTCTCCTGCTGCTCTACGAAGAGGCAGCGGCTCTGCAGCCCTCCGACCGGAACCTCGGGTTGCCGGCCATCATGGACCTGAAATATACGGCCCTGATCAACCGCGAGGCTCTGGGCATCGTGGCCAGCGGTCGTTCCGAATACTGGGTGGTGGACAACTTCGAGACCCGCATGCGGGAAAAGATGGGCAAGGCGGCCGCTTATCTGCACAGTCGGGCCACCCTCCAGGGCTTGCGGTTCAGGGAGGTTTACTTTGGGCTGGACGGTCGTTGGCCTCTCTATCGGACCGCGGTCCTTTCGATCCGCAAGGCGGACCTGGCTGAACGGCCTCGGCCCTGGCCCAAGAACAATCCGTTCGACCTGGGTTACAACCCCTTCGAGCATCCGCGAGTCCTGGCGCGCATGGAGGAAAATCCCGAAGGAGAGATTCCGCTGGCCTACTACGTGCTCATCAGCGATTTCAAGCTGCGTCCGGTGATCGTGCTGAACTTCTTCAAACCCGGCAATCCCGGCCGCAGGCAGGATACGGCCGTGATACGCAATACGGCCGAGAATCTGCTTTCAGTCTACGGGTTGCCGCTTCACCTGCAAGCCCTGCGCTACATCGGCAGTTGGAGCCTCAACAGGAAGGACGTGACCTTTTTCAGCAACCGGTCGGTCTCCTCGGGAATCGAGCCGGCCAAGCTCTTTGCTCGAATGGGATGGCACTTCGACAAGGACACCAACGGGCTGCTGCTCAGGATGCTGGATCGGCGCACCTCCAATCCTCTGGCCGATTCCTTTGCGCGCCAGGTCGAGAACGCCAGGGTCCGGCACCAGGCGATCACCCGAAGCGCATCCGGTCGGCTGGGCCTCTTCATACGAAGGGTCTACGAGGACGGGATTCGCCAGAGGCTCGATCTGGGCCGGCGGTCGATCTCCACCGGGGACATCGCCCGTTATCGGCGACAGCGGGAGCTGGACCGGGCCCTGGAGGTGATTCGCGGATTCAATCGGCAACCCCACCTGAACGGGATCACCTGGTCCCGCCTGTTCCAGGCCTGGGACCGGCTTTCCGCCGCCGATCCACAGCGCAGCCGGCCCGAGTCCCGCCGATTCCTGCAGAGTCTCAAGCGGCTCTATCCACGATCCGTGCCGGAAGGATACCGGAACCAGGTGGCGGGCTGGATTTTCCCTTCCGGATCCGCCTCCCAGTCTTCGGTCTTCCCGGCCAAGTCAACTCCTTGATCAGCAACTCGATTATCGGCTCAGGAATTCCGAGGGCGTCTGCCTTGCGAAGGACTGCCTGTCTGTTGGCCGCCATTGTTCTGGTCATCTGCTCCGGTTCCGACCGGGCCGCGGCCGATCCTGCCTCCCGGGAGCAGCGGTCCAGAATCATTCTGCTCAAGGTCGATGGGCTGCCGGGCCTCCTGATAGAGGCGGCTCTGGCCCCGCAATCAGACGCCGTCCTGCGGCTTCCCTTTCCGGGGCGTTTCCGCGAAGCCTACCGGCACACCCAGATGCTGGTGGGCAAGGAAGAGCTGCTACCCAACATGAAGGAGTATTTTGTCCGCCAGGGAGTACGTGCCGGAACCATCTTCACGGGGACGCTGCCGCTCTCGGCTCCGGTTTGGGCTCAGATCGATTCGGGCCAGCCCAGCATCGTCAAGAGGAACTACTACTTCAACCGGGCCAGCGGTGCCTCAGGAGTATATCTGAACGGCCTGTTCGATTCAGCGGGCAAGCTGATCAGGGGCAGCGGACGGACCCACGCTCTCTGGGAGCTGGATCTGCTGGGGATCCCGATTCTGCCGGACGCCTTCCCACCCGAAAGGGTCTGGAGTTCCCTGCAGACCTTGAGCCGCAAGCGGTCGGCCATACAACTGGGGGCCATGGGCAAATTCCTGGTCCGGGCCGGCCGGCGGGAGTTCAGGCCGGGAGCCGTACTGCACCAGCATCTCTCCCATCTGGTGGCCTATCCCGACCACGTCGAGCGCCTGGACCAGAGTCTGTCCCTGACCCTGGCCAAGTGGCTCAAGTGGCGGGCCGAGGGAGACCCCTCCGAGACCCTCGACTTCATCACCGCGCTGTTCGTCTCCGTCGACCACCGTCTTCATCTGGACAGCTCCTACCGGTCGGTCCTGCACCTGCTGGTCAAGCTGGACGACTGGTTCGGCGAGGTCATGGGGGCGGTGGAGCAGACGGCTCGCCGGGACCGGACCCTGGTTGCCATGATCTCCGACCACGGGATGAACCTCTATCCGGCCCACGTCAACTACGGGTTTCCCATCAACCCCTGGCTGCGACGGTCGGAGTTCGGCAGCCACACCGTGCTGTCTCCCGAAGTGGAGGATTCCGATCATGCCCTGACTCGACCGATTCCCGGGGTGGACTTCACCAGGGTGTACGAAAGCCCGGAGTCTCCCTACGGGGAGGCCGTGCCCTTCGGGTCCAAGGGTTACTTCACGGCCTTTGCCGCCAATATGGGGAATCCGAGATTCGATCTGTTTCTGCGCCATTCCGATCTGAATCGACTCCACCTGCTCCTGCTGGATTCTATGCGCTTGCGCAACGATGTGGAAAAGCTGGATCGGGTGCTTGAAGTCTTCCGGCCGGTTTTCCAAAGGGCTCGCCCGTGGCTCGAGGCGGATGCGTTCTCCCTGCAACAGGCCGCGGAGGTGTTCGAGGCGTGGTCGGAGCGGCATCAGGCCGCCGAAATGCCATCGGCCAGGGATGCAGGCTCGCGACTGGCTTCCGAGTCGAAACTCTATCGAAACCAGGCCGCCATCCTGCGGCGATTGTTGGCGTTTCCGTTGGAAGAGACGGAGTGGCGCCGTTTCATCCGGTCGGGGCTTGAAATCGACGGGGTAATCCCCAAGGGGTACTTCGGTCCCCCCAACAGCCTGGAGCAGCTCGCGAACTACACCGTGGGCTGGGCCCGGCCGGCCTCCGAGCGCTGGTCGCAGTCGGGTGAAGCGCCCTTTCTCCCCCTGAGCTACCCCGATCTGATAACCGGCTATTGGACGCTCAATCCGAATGCCTATGGGAACCGCTACCCCTTCAACTATTTTGTCGCCCCGATCCCGCTGGAGGATCTGACCGGCTGGAAGGGGCCGCCGCTCCGGCAGGCGCTGTGGCTGCTGGCCTCGGAAGATCGCGGTCAGGCGGTCCTTCTGGAAGCGACCGATGGAACGCTGTGGTATGCGCCCCTGGAGAGTCGCAGGGAGTTGGCCAGGCTCGATGGGGCAGGGGCCGCAGGATCCAGGGATCCTCTTGGATACCCCGGCCGGTTGTGGGCGCGTTGGCTCGATCCGCGCCGGTGGGTGTCCGAGACGGCCCGGCTGGAAACCAGCCTGGCCCCGGTCATTCTGGCCGACCTGTTCCGGCCCAACTTTCAGGACTACTTGAGCGGCGAGAGTCGTGCCGGCGTCTTGATG
Organism: Acidobacteriota bacterium; assembly: GCA_026706225.1. The sequence goes on along the minus strand of JAPOZE010000383.1, from coordinate 2,384 downwards.
CCGATGGATGGGGCCGGACGGAGAGAGGACTTGACGAGAGTGCTCCGGTTCCGATTCAAACAGGCTACCCCCGACTTCCGCGTCTGGATGCGGCACGGTTGGAACGTCAACACCATGGGCCAGCAGCCGGGTGGCAGCCACGGGGGGTTCCTGCCGTTGGAAACGCAGACCACCTTCATGGTCTGGGGAGGAGAGGAACTGGGCCTTGAGCGCGGCCGCAAGCTTCCCGGAGCCTTTCTCACCCTGGACATCGCTCCCACCCTGTTGGACGCCATCGGACGGCTCGATCCCATCAGCCGGCGGATCGTTCCCGATCCGGACCATCTCTCGGGTCCCGAGTTCCCGCCCTTTCCCGGCCGGATCATCCCCATTCGCCAGCAGGTCGAGGGTCCCTGAGAATGCGGGTTACCCGTCGGGAACCACCTGCACCCAGAGGGCGCGGTGATCGGAGAACCCGATCTTTTGCAACCGTCGGTCCTGCGCCCTCAAATTTCTCAGAAAGATCCAGTCCAGTTTGAGCGGAGCCCAGGCATGGGTGCGCCCGGTTCGGGCGAATGGTGTCGAGTATCCGGAAGCCTCCATCCTGGCCAAGACAGGCTGGACCTGGCGATGGAGGAAGGGCAGGGGAAGCAGGTTCTCGACCCAGAGAAAGTCCTGGGTGTTGAGGTCGCCGGCGATCAGAGAGGCTTGGGGAAGTTCCGAGGCGGCCTCGAGCACGGGTTGAAGCTGTCGGTAGCGCTGACTCAGGTTGATACGGGTATCCAGATGGAGGTTGACGAGTCCGACGGCGCCCAGGGGTGTGGCCGCGGTGGCGGTCAGGGCGATTCGGCAGCGATTGTTGACCTTTAGAACGAACCGGGGCAGACGGACGACCTTGGGATCTTGCAGGGGATAGCGGCTCAGGATCGCCAGCCCTTGAGCACCGCTTTTTCCGACTCGCTGAGCCGGGGCGAACAGAAAGTCATAGCCGAGGTGCTCGGCCAATCGGTCGATCAGCAGGGACCCACGGTCCGGATAGTGCTCCACTTCCTGGAAGAAGAACAGATCGGACTGGAGGAGCCCGACCCGTTCCAGTTCTCGCAATATTTTTCGGAAGGAAGTCTCGGTGGCCAGGTTCAGGCTAATGGCCGTCAAGCTGGTGGCCGGAGAGGGGGCCGGCTGGTGGAGACTGCCGAATCTCGGAGCGACTTCCAGGCACACCGCACGGGTTCCACCGTCGGCAGGAATGGCAAGGGCAAGAAGGGACAGAAAGACCGGCAGTAGAGACCTGACTGTGGATCGGCAGTAGCCGTTGAAAAGACGGTTACACGATGTTGTCGGCGGGAAAATGTTTCCTCACGCAGTCACAGATAGTTTCCCTTTACGGCCAGGGGCGTCCGGCATCGGTGGCCTGCATCATCCGCTGCAGCCTGTCGACAATGTAGCGCGTACCCATGGCAATCAGTCTCTCGCCCTTTTCCGGGGTCGCAAGCAGGGCCTGCTCCTGGCGGGCGCGGTCTCTGGGGTTTTCCGGGTTGGTGGTCCGCTGGGCTTCGAAGGGCTCCATATACTCCCAGACCTTGGGCGGCATGTCCGATTCGTAGTTCAGACCTGCCTGGTCGTATTCCTCCAGGGTGACGAAACGGACCCGGTCCGGATAGGCGGCCATGAGGATCGAGGTTTCGTTTTCCGAGGCGTGGCTGTGGGCGGTTTGGCGGGCCAGCGTGTCCAGCTTTCCGTCCAGCTTCTGCCGGTAGGAGGTCAGGAAGGTGGCCAGCTCCTCGTCCGTGTAACCTTCCCCGTAGGAGACGGCGTCCAGGGTGACTCCCAGTTTCCGGCGCCACTCGGGGACCGCCCCTTTGAGCAGGGCATGGTTTCCCCCATGGCCGTTGACCACCAAGATGGTGCCGAACCCGTGAGCGGTGAGGCTCTCGATCACGTCAAAGACGTAGGCCAGAAAGGTTTCCTTGCGCAAGGTAAGGCTTCCCTTGCGGGCCATGTGATAGGGGGAGTAGCCGACCGGGCAGGGCGTGGAGACCGTCACCTGGGGGTAGAGCCGGAGAGCGGCCTGTTGAGCGAACAGGGTGGCGGTAGCGGCATCGGTAATCAGCGCCAGGTGTTCGTTGTGCTGCTCGGTGGACCCGGTGGGCACGATGGCGGCCTTGAGGTTGCCACTCTGGAGGTCTTCCCGGACTTCCTTGCGGGTTCGTTCCCACAACAGAACCTTTTGGGGATGAACGAATCCCGAGGAAGAGCCGGACATGGAGGAGGCGATCAGGGGGACGGAACGGGAGTCGGAGGCCGCGGCCGGCGAAGAGGTGGCGGACCCCAGGATGGATCCGGCGGCCCCGGCGGCGCCCAGGGATTGCAGGAACCTGCGACGAGAGAACCCGGATTGCATCGGA
>JAPOZE010000657.1 GCA_026706225.1 Acidobacteriota bacterium | reverse complement strand
GGGCACCTTCAGGGAAGACCTTTTCTACCGCCTGAACGTCATTGCCGTTCAACTGCCTCCGCTCCGGGAGCGCAAGGAGGACATTCCGCTGCTGGTCGATCACTTCCTGAAGAAGTTCAGCCAGGAGAACAACAAGGCCTTCGGGCCGGTTTCTCCCGAGATCATGAGGCTCCTGGTGCAATACGACTGGCCGGGAAACGTGAGGGAGCTGGAGAATGTGGTCGAGCGGGCGGTGGTGTTGAGCACATCGGGCGATCTGTCCCGGGAGCTGATTTCCCTGGAGGTCAAGCCGGCTTCAACGGTTCCCAAGACCAACGGCATGCCTGCCATGGACGGCAAGCCGCTCGGCGAAATCCTGGATATCTTTGAGAGAGACGTGATCCTGCAGATGCTGGAAAGTGTCAACTGGAGTCAGACCGAGGCGGCCGAGCGGTTCGGATTGCCCCTCTCCACGCTCAACTCCAAGGTCAAGCGCCTGGGAATCGACGCCAAGCGCAGGCGCTTGCGACAGTAGCCCGCCATTCTCGCCTTACCGCCGGCACGCCGTTCCTGCCAGGCAGCCGAGCGCCCATGAAACGCCTGATTCCCCCGTTCCGGCGGAGAGGACCTGTCTTGTGGATCGACCGGGCCCTGAGCCTGTCGATGGTGTTCGGGATGGTTGCGCTTCCGGCCGCCGCCGATTGGCTCGCCGGGCTCAGCTACTACCAACAGGGGAAATATCGTCGAGCCGTGGAGGTCCTTCTGGCCGAAGTCAGGGAGAATCGCCAGGATGCCCTGATCCTCCGAATTCTGGGTCTCAGCTACTACCAATTGCGCGACTATGACCAGGCGGAGACCTATCTGAAGAGCGCTCTGGAACTGAAACCCGACTTCGAGGCGGAGTTGGGTCTGGCCCGGGTTCAGGCGGGGCGCGGCGACCTTGATGCCGCCCTGCAGGCGCTCGACAAGGGGCAGGCGTTCATTCAAACCGACCGGCACCGATTCCAGTATCATTTTTCTCGAGGTTCGATTCTGCTGCGGCAGGGCCGTCCCGACCTGGCCCACGGGGAATACCGGAAGGCAGAGCCCTTTGCGGGAAAGCAGCCCGCCTTCTTTGCCCAAATGGGCAGCCTGGAGTACAGCCTGGGGCGGATTCCACAAGCCCTGGCCGCATTGGAACGCTCCCTGGAACTGAACCGCGGCCAGCCGGAAGTCCTGGTGTCCCTGGGAGAAGTCTGCTTGCGGCTCACGGCAACCGAATCAGGCACGGCAAAGGCAAACCACTTCGACAGGGCGGTGGCCCTGGCGGGAGAGGCTCTGGCCCTGAGTCCGGACAGCCTGGCGGCGCACCACCTGGCAGGCAGGAGCCATTTGGGTTTGAGGCATTTCCCCGATGCCGAGAGACACTTTCGCAAGGTCATTGCTCTCGACAGGCGCCATCCGGGGATCTTCTACAGCCTGGGGCAGGCTCTCATTGGATTGCGCCGATACCCGGAAGGGACCGTAGCCCTGGAAGAGGCCGTTGAAGAAGATCCCGGCAATCCGGACATCCACTATGCCTTGGGGTTCTGTCGGGAAAAGACGGGCTACTACCGGCAAGCTCTGGACTCCTACCGGCAGGCCCACCAATTGCGCCCCGACCCGGAGTTCAAGGCCGCCGCCGAGCGGGCCGGGAAGCTCCTGAATTCTGTCAGGTGAGCCGGGGAAGAGCGATCCCCAAAGGACTACGAAGGAGCAGGAAGGGAACGATTGATCATTGGTTGTTGGCCGATTGTTGACCAGCCGCTCGCGGAGAAACGCGGGCCGGAGGAATTGTCTTGTTCAAGTCATCCGTTCTGGAGCAGTTGACCCGCAAGGCCGCCAAAGCCGGGAAGCATATCGTGCTGCCGGAGGGAACCGACGAGCGCACACTGACGGCAGCCGCCAGGATTCAGGACCAGGGGTTGATGCGGCTGACCCTCCTGGGGGACCCCGGCGTCGTCGCGGAAAAGGGCAAGGCGCTGGGCTTGAACCTGGAATCGGTCGGGGTCATCGACCCCAGGCGCTCGGACAGGTTGAACCACTACGCCGGGCTCTACCATGACAGCATGAAGTCCAGGGGCGTCACCCGGCAGGAGGCGGTCCGCCAACTGGAACACCCCCTCTATTTCGGAAACGCCATGGTGGGCTGGGGCGATGCCGACGGCTCGGTGGCGGGGGCAAGCCACACCACGGCCGAGACGGTCCGGGCGGCCTTGCGGTGCATCGGGCTGCAGGACGGTTGTTCCCTGGTCTCCAGCTTCTTTCTGATGCTTCTGCCGGGTGGCTCCGGCCGGGAGGAGCAGCCCTTGATCTTTGCCGACTGCGCCGTGGTGCCCAACCCGGATGCGTCCCAGTTGGCGGATATCGCCATGGCGACAGCCCGCAACACCCGGGCGCTGCTGGGGGTGGAACCCCGGGTGGCCATGCTCTCATTCTCCAGCAAGGGAAGCGCCCGCCACCTCCTGGTGGACAAGGTGGTGGAGGCGACCCTCACCGCCCGAGAGCGTTATCCGGGATTGCGGGTGGACGGAGAACTGCAGGTGGATACGGCCCTGATAGAGGAGATCGGTCGTCGGAAAGCGCCGGAAAGCCCGGTGGCCGGGCAGGCCAACACGCTCATCTTCCCCGACTTGCAGGCAGGCAACATCGCCTACAAGCTGGTGGAGCGACTGGCCGGCGCGCAGGCCGTCGGCCCGGTGCTGCAGGGATTGAAAAAACCTGCCAATGACCTGTCCAGGGGCTGCACGGCCCAGGACATTGTCAACACCGCGGTGGTTACCGCGATCCAGGCGGGATCCCCGCCCCCTTCACCGGCCAGGTGACGAGAACGGGTCTGTCTGCGTCAGCGCGACTCGGCGTCTCTTCGCTGCTTTTTTCGGCTCCGCTTGCGAGCCAAGGCCTGCTTGACTCGTCTTTTTTCGCCCGGTTTCAGATAAAAGGAGTGCCGCTTTACCTCTTTGATGATGTCTTCCGTCTGGACCTTGCGCTTGAAGCGCCGCAAGGCGTTTTCCAGGCTTTCGCCCTCCTGAACCCTCACTTCCGCCACTCTGTTTCACCCCCCTTGGGTGCGTCGATAACTGCAGGATGGTAGGTAAATTCCCGACTGCCTGTCAAGGGGGAACCACTCTTCAAGTGGATAGTGGATAGTGGAGAGTGAGACAGCGGCCCGGCAAGCCGGCGCCTGCCTCCTTAAGGAGCAAGAGCGTTTGGAAGAGGCGCCCACCCGGGAACGCGGGCGTCCCGCCCGCATGCACCCCCGCCGCGTGCCGCTCAGTTTCCCTGCGATTTGGCGCCCGGCCACCCTGCCGGCGGGAACGGCATGGGCTCGGCCGAAGCGGAGGCTTGGCGTCTTTGCCGGTCGAGCCGGGCGGAGGAGATGGGCAAGGCCTTGCCAGTGTTGTGCGGGCGGGACGCCCGCGTTCCCGGGTGGCTTCATCCAGAACGGGGACAGGACTTGTTTGAAGGACCGCGTCGAGCCAACAAGATGCTTAACCTGTCGATCAAATAACTCTCCACCCTCCACTGCCTCACTGCCTCATCAGCACCACCGGCGCCTGGTCGGCCGCGATCATCTCGTCGAAGAACTCCTTCACTGAAGCGTAGTCCTCGGGTGGAACGACGGCGTTGTCGAGCTCGAGATGGCGCTTGAAGAAGAGCTTGCCGGCTTCGACCCGCCAGTCGGCGCGGTAGCGTCCGAATGGGGTGGCGAGTTTCACGGGCGCCGGCATTTCATCCACCGTGAATCCCAGGGGAAGATCCACCTCCACGGTTTCCTGAAAGCTGTCGGCTTCCAGAACCACGGCGTACCTTCGCTCGGTTTGGTTCAGATAGGTGAACCCTCGATGGGGCACTACGGCCGGCTTGAAGATCAGGAGATACTGACCCACCGTCCTCCCGTATGCGGTCGCGGTGAAATCCACGTCCACGAAGAAGCCTACCCGATTCCGGTCACCGGCTTCGATCCTGGACACGGCGGCGCCCGGAGCACCCGAGGAGATCCAGCGCTCGATGACCCTGCGGTAGTCCCTGCTCCCCAGGCTTCTTTGCAAGCGCCGATTGCTGCTGGCGGCGCTCCCCTCCAACTGCTCCCGAATCCGACAGCCGATCGAGCCGTCATGAGCCAGGCTCATGGTGACATGGCGCTTGAGGAGGTTGGCGCGGGGAGGGGAAGTCGGGGCTCGCAGCAGTTCACCCCCGCTCGGCTTGACCAGCAGCGCCAGGCTGTCCTGCTGGTGGTCGGGAAGGTAGCCTAAAGGCGTGTAGCGGTCGGTCGGGTCGAACAGAAGGAGTTTACCCCAATTTTCCGCCGAGGCTACAGCGGGTGCTTCCAGCTCTCCTGAAAACTTCACGGCGATGATGACGTGGTTGAACTGTCGGGGGGATGGCCAATCGGACCGCACATAGCGGCGGTTGCCGGAAAAGATTGCCACCGGGTAGGACTCGATGCCCACCGCCGCCAGCAGGGAGCGCATGAGGTTGACCTTGTCCTTGCAGTCTCCATAGGCGTTCTGAAGTGTCTCCCCCGCCGGACTGGGCTGGTATCCCCCGCCGCGCCCCACGCCCAATTGGATGGAGGCGTACTTGATGCGCTGGGAGAAGTCGGCGATGGCCTCGATTTTCTCGAGCTGACTCTCCTTGCCCGCGGTCAGGTCCCGCGCCTTGGCGATGACGGCCTTGTCGGGCCTGGCCCGGGGATCGGCAAGGGAGGCAAGCCAGGCCGATACCTGGCTCCACTCGCGGAAGGTCGGCCCGGCGGCCTCCACCTGGGGCGGAGGAAAGTAGCTGACGTTGACCCGGGGCACGATCGACCTCAGCCCGGGCCGGGCGGGTTCATCCGAAACCGGCGGCAGGCGTTCCAGTTGCCAGGTGTAGGAGGTGTCGTTGACCCGGGGTTCGATGGGCGGGTGGTTGTCCGTGATCGATTCAGCCGTCCAGCCCGAAGGCAGCTCCAGGCGGAAGCGGGAGAGCAGGGCCGGCAGATCATCCTGAAAGTTGAAGCTGAACTGGGTAAATACCGACCGGTCTTCCAGGACCGATTCGTAGCCGAACACTGAACCCGTGTCCGCGTCGTCCTCGCCCAGGATGACCGAAGCCCGCGACTCGTCATAGACGTCGTAGACATCGTCCTCGACCAGCGAGACATCGATGATGTCCTTCTTGCGGTGGGTCTTCGAAGCCCCGGAGGGGTAGAGGGTCCAGGCCCGCAGCCGGCGGACCTTGCCGCTGTCGCGGCGATAGATCACCACCCCGCGAGCTTCCCGGCGGCCGTCCCGCGTCAGGACCTTGATGGCTTTCCGCACCGAGGTGGTGACCTTGCCGTCCGGCTCGACGGTCACTGTCTCTTCGTCGAGGAGAACGACTGCTCCTACCTCGCTGTCGTATTCCGGGACTTGGCCGAAAGCCAGCTCGGTGAGCCAGGAAGGGGGACGTTCGGCCGCCAGGCAGGGGGAGCAGAGGCAGGCCAGGACCAGGGCTGCCGCCCGCGGAGTGCCCCAAGACCGGTCAGTCCATCCGCGGTTTGCGGGTGAGTGTGAGCACATGGTTGTCCTGGCGGTGGACGTAATCGAAGGTTCGCTTGATTTGGGGATAGACATCGGAGCGGAACAGTATGTTCCCGTTGTCTCCGAAGCGAAAGCTGCGCCGGTAGGTCAAGAGGTTGCCCTCGCCCGGCTCCAGGCTGGCCTCGTATTTTCCCACGCCTCGCATGGTGAAGGGTCTCGGGGAAGAGGCTCTTTCGAGGCGGTAGGTCTCGGGCAGCTCGATGGAAACCTCGTCCGTCTCGGTCCAGGGGTAACGGAAATAGACATCGTAGCGGCGCTGGCTGGTTTCAAACTCCGCGGGCACGTTCATTTGGAAATAGGCCGGCTGCAGCAGCAGACGCCTGCCGACCCCCTGAGCATAGCCCGGCACCCGAATCTTGTAGCGCACCGTGAAGGGATCCCGGATGGCCTTGGCGTTCAGGATCTCGACCTCGGTCACCTCGGCGGATTGCAACCGTTCCTGCACCCGCTCCGCAAAGTCCTTCTGCCGCTCCTCCGGGGTGAGAGCGTCATACAGGTTCTTGCTGGATACACCCGTGTGGCCGTGGAAGACCATCTCCACCGTTCCTTCCAGCGTCCCGTCCCCCTGCAGCTTGAAACTCGCTTTGCGGTGAATCCGACTTCTTTCGGGACCGGAGGAGGGAGTCTTCTGGAAAAAGGGTTGCTTGCGGTGGAGGATCAGCGATTCGACGCCCTCCTCGGGCCATAGCAGCATGCCGGATTCCAGGTAGGGGGAAGAGGGATCGTAGAATTTCCACCGGCCGTCGAGCTCGACCGCCACCTGCATGCGGTCCAGGAAATAGGGGTCCATGAAGTTGGAGTTGAAAAAGAAGTCGTCCCGTCCGGTGGCCAGGGCGACATAGGCCCGCATCCCGGAGGCGTTCAGGAGCGCGGAGAACAGCTTGATGATGTCGCGTCCCGTTCCCATCCCTTGCTTCAGGGTGTCGGACGGCCTCTTGCGGGGCTTCAGTCTCAGGCGCTGTTCGGCCGTCACCCCCGAGCGGTCGTGTTGGATGTTCTTGACCTGGTTGAGGCAGTAGTCGAGGATGCGATCGATTTTCTCTGCGGGCGTGGACAGACCCGCGGTCAGCTCGGCGGCTTTCTTCCTGACGGCGCCGTCGACCTTGACCTCGTTCCTGATTTCGTGGCGAATGGCCTTTCCCAGTTCGCTCCAATACTTGTCCGGTTTGAACTTGCGCTTCTTGGAGTAGAACAGCAGCATCCAGGAGCGGAGGTTGTCCTCGGGAGGCATGCGGTCTTCACGCCTGAAGGCCCGAACGTCCTGCACGGTGATGGACTGCCACCCCCCGGGCGTTTCCCGAAATCCCTCGCTCCTCACGTTGAACACCTGGAAACTCATCAGGTAGCCCAACTGCTCCCAGGCATAGTCCGAGGGCTTGACGTGGTAGGTGACTTCCCAGGAAGGGATGTCCCGCTGAAAATAGAGACGGGAGTACTGGGAGAAATAGTCGTCGCGATACTGTTTCCACTGGTACTCGATAATGTCGCCCGGCTCCACCCCCGGCATGGAGAAGGACTTGTACCTGACCTTGATTCCGCCGGTCCTGGACACCGTCCGTTCGAAGATGGATCGACCGGGAACCTCCACAATGCGTCCGTCGGACTTGATGGTTCTTGCACGCAGGTCGCCGATGCGAATCTCGTCGGATGCCGACAGCAGGTCGATGGTGGCGTGCTCCTGCACGCCGCGTTCGGTGAAGATCTTGATGCGGATGTACTGTTCCTTGACGTTCTGGGGCTGTCGGCCTCCAATCATTTGATCCGTCACCCAGGTTCGCCAAAATACCGCCTCGGCGTCGGCATCGGGGTCGATCCGGGGACTTTGCGCAGCCAGGTGGGCCGGCTCGACGGGAGCCCACCTGACGGCCGCGGCCGGGAGACAAAGGATCAGAGGCAGCAGCAGGGACGCCAGGGTTCGAAACGCCGGTTTCATCGGGGTTCTCCGGTTGGAATGGAATCGGGGAGGTCGGATGTGGATTCTGACGGAAACCCATGCGGTGAGGCCATGGCGCAACTCGCCTCACCTGGGCACCATTCGGTCGCGTCCGGACCGCAAGCTCCCCTACCGGCCGTTACAGTGACGCGTTTGCTGCGATGTCCTGTGTCCGTGCAGGCACGCAGGCTCCGTCTCCGCTCCAGCTTCCTTTACACCACTGGCACCGTCTCCGTCTCTACCAATCTGGTAGTTTCGGCAGAAAGGAAAGCTGCAGGCAAACGGGCCGACCGCTGCCTATGCGACCGGACTGCAACTCCCCCAAGTCGGCGGTCGACAGCACCAGCCACACCAGTTTCGCTTGCCGGTAGAGGGGTTGATTCCGTCCCTGCGCTCATGTCGCGGGTGCAACCCCTGGTGAAACGCGGCTCAAAAGGGAGATCGCCTGGCCGAGGTCGGGGACACTCTCAGGTCTACATTCGAAGTGCCGGCTCCCTTGACCACGTCGACCAGTCTGGAGTCGAACACCTGGGAGATCCCGTAGCCCCTACTGGGATGGGTGGGGTCCGGCTTGGAGCGGAGCGCCAGAAAGTACCGCCCCGGGGAGAGTCCGGCCAGCGTGTATTGGGGCGAGGGGAGGTCGAACACCGAGGAGGTGTTCTCGACGAAATTGATGAGGACGATCTGCAACTGGTTCAAGCCGGGGGCCTCGCTCGCCGACTCGACCGAGCCCGAGATGGAGCCCCCGATTCTGAAGGCGAAGTCCAGCTCTTCCAGCAGGTCGCCTTCAACCACCGTCACCACCCGCGGAAGCGGCGACCGCAGGGCGATCAGGTTGGGGTCGGAGAGCCTGGGGGTCAGGGAGTAGCGCCCCCCGGGAGTGCCGTCCACTCGGAACGAACCGTCCTCCTCGACCCTCAGTTGCCGGTCCTCGGAGCCCCTGGGATCGAAGTCCAGACGTGCCAGCTCGACCACGTCTCGCGAGCTGTCCCATTGATATTCGAGCTCCTCTTCGGGCTCCTCGATCCCGACCCTGCCGCGAAGGCTGGCTCCGGCCGTCAGGTTGAAGTCGATGTCCCGGAGGGCCTTGCCCTCCTCCAGCTCGATCCGGTCCGCCCTGTCCAGGCTCAGCTTGTCCCGATAGTAGACCTGGATGAGCCGCCGGTGCCTGGCCGGGAGCAGCATGCCCAGGGTGTAGTCCCCCGGGGGCAGTCCCTGAAGCAGGAAGTCCCCCGACCCATCGGTCCGGGTTCGTGTCGGAGCAAAACCCCGCAGCATGACCGGTTGCGGAATCACCTGGACTTTCTCCAGGGGCTCCTCGTCCCCCAGCGTCACCACCCTCCCGCTGATCCAGCATTCCTGCATGAGGGTGAAGTCTATATCGGACAGGGTGAGACCCGACTCGACGTCAAGCGCAACTGCCGATTCCCGATTGAACTGCTGGGGGTAGAACTGGCGCAGCCAGCCCGGCTGTTGGCGGTCGGGACGGTCTTCCCCTTCGGGAGGGCCTGCCGAGAGCAGGTAGGAGCCCGGCGCGAGGCCGGACAGCCGGTATCGTCCCAGTGCATCGCTGATGGCGACACGGGAGATCGGGGACGACTCCTCTGTCTCGGCAACCACCCGGACTCCCTCCAGCGGCTCCAGTCCCCTGAGAGCCCGAATCCGGCCCCGGACGGTACCCGCCCGCTGCAGCAGGAAGTCGATCCCGGTAAGCTTCCGGCGCTGTTCCACGGCGACGGGTCGTGCATCCTCGGGGATGGAGGCCCCCGGATAGTAGGCGGGAACGTATCGCTGGTCCCGAGTCCCGGCGGAAAGGAGGTATTCGCCGGGGGGCAGTCTCGACAGGAGATAGCTCCCGTCTTCCCGGGTCGCAATGGAGGCCCGATGATCGGCCGACTCGGCCCGGATGGAGACCCTGGCCAGGGGGACCTCGCCCTCTCCCCTCACCCGGCCGGCAACCGAGCCGCCCATCGTCAGCGACAGGTCCAGAACGATGAACGAATCGAAAGTCGGGATGTGAAGGATGTCTCCGGCTTCCGGGTCCTCCGATCCGCCAAACTGCCTGGGGAGGTAGTTGGAATCGGGGACTTCGACCTGGATCCGGTAGCGTCCTTGCAGCAGGTCCAGGAGATAGCGCCCCCGCTGGTCGGTCACAGCCTGAGCCGCCGGCTGCCCCGGGTCCTGAACTTGGGCCCGGACGACGGCTTGGGGAATACCTTCTCCGGTGTCGGCATCGGCGATTCGACCGGTGACCTCGGCTGCCCGGGCCGGCGCAGCCAGGCTCAGGCCGATGATCAGGAGTCCTGCGGATGTGGATCGGAACATCGCCGCGTCGAAATTGCCCATTGACGGGGTGGAAACCCGTGGTGGGGTCCCTGTCACGAGATGGACCCCGCCTCGGTTTGGGACCGAACTTCAGTAATCGTGACCTGCCTCGAGAATCAGTGCTTCAATGGTATCAAAAAAATCCGGATCGATCCCATCCTCCAGGCTGTTTCCCGGGCAGTATTGGCGGCAGAATTGCTTCAGGTCCCCGAAGTTGTCCAGGTCTGCCAGCCGTCCCAGTGATTTCCAGCGCACCCCCCTCCGCCTGAGCCGGTCCAGGGTGGTCTCATGGACCGCGGGAGTTCCCCAGGGAATTCCCTGCAGGACTTCGGGAAGGCAGGCGGCGAATCCGATCAGGTAGTAGCCGCCATCCTGGGCCGGGCCGATGACCACCTCCTGCCGGTCGAGGGCTCGGATGGCATCCCGGACGTTATTCGATCCCAGCCCGGGGCAGTCGGTGCCGACGAAAATCACCCTGGAATAACCCTGTCTGAATCTGGTAGTGAGCGCGTGGCTGAGACGCTCGCCAAGATGGGCGCCGTGCTGGTTGTCCACGCTAAAGCCTCGCGCGTCCATCGGTCCGGCCTGCTCCAGTGCTTCCCGCAGCGTTCCGGTCAGGCAAAGGCTCGCCTCCACCCCGGAGGCGATGAGAGGCCGCATTCGGGCAAGGGTGTGGTTCACCAGGGCCCGATGCAGGCGCAGGCATTGCGCCGGGGACAGGGGGGGGGACATGCGGGTCTTGACGGTCCCCGGGATGGGGGCCTTGGCGAAGATATTCAGGGAGGTCCTGTCCATGGGTTGGCGGAGAGGCAGCCTAATCGCTGGAAAAGGCGGCGTCGAAGGCTACCCCGGAGGGGGCGAAGTCCTGCCGGCGGACCATTGCCAGAGCCTCGGGGGCCCCCCAGTTGCGGTCCATGCCGGAGTCCTCCCACTCGATGGAAAGCGGGCCCTGGTAGCCGATGCGATTGAGTGCCCTCATGACCTGGTCCCACTGGACTCCACCCCTTCCGGGGGAGACAAAGTCCCAGCCTCGGCGATGGTCCCCGAAATCGAGATGGGAGGCGAGAATGCTGCTGCGCCCGTCCGTTTGAACCCGGGCGTCCTTGATGTGGACGTGAAAGATGCGGTCCTTGAAGTCCTCGAGGAAAAAGACGGGGTTGATGAGCTGGGGGATGAGGTGGCTCGGATCGAAATTGAATCCGAAGCTGGGGTGGCGCCGGATGGCTTCCAGGGTCCGGTGGGCGGTGAGGATATCGTAGGCGATCTCGGTCGGGTGGACCTCCAGGGCGAAGCGCACCTGCTGTTCCTGAAAGACCTCCAGAATGGGGAGCCAGCGGTCGGCGAAATCCCGGTAGCCGGCGTCAATGTGGCTCTGGGAGGTGGGCGGGAAGAAGTAGAGCTTGGCCCAGACACTGCTGCCGGTAAAGCCGTTGACCGTGTCCACACCGAACAGCCTGGCCGCGCGGGCGGTGGCTTTCA
>JAPOZE010000343.1:8183-11443 GCA_026706225.1 Acidobacteriota bacterium | reverse complement strand
GCCGCAAGCAGACGGTCATCTCCGTGGTGACCCTGATTTCCATCCTGGGGGTGACGGCGGGCGTGGCCGCCATGATCGTGGCCCTGTCCATCAGTTCCGGGTTCCGGGAGAATCTGCAGGACAAGCTGCTCAGGGGCACGGCCCATCTCAACGTCAAACCGGTCCTCGGCAGCGAGGGCATCGGGAATCCCGAGGAGCTGACCTCCAGGATTCGGGAGGTTCCGGGCGTCCGCAGCGCTTCGGCGGCCTTGTACGGGCCGGTGCTGATGAGCACGGGTTCGCGTCAGGATGGTGTCATGCTCAAGGGCATTGCCGTCGACGATCCTCTGGTGCGGGGCCAATTCTTCCAGGTCCGCAACGGGGACCTGGGCCGACTGGCCGGTAGCGAAGAGGGTCCCAGGGGGGACCGCCTGGCGGTCGGGGTCGACCTGGCCGAGCGCCTGGGTCTTCTGGTCGGGGATACGGTCAGCCTGTTCAGCGACGAGACCGCCCTGACCCCTCTGGGCGAGTTTCCCCTCAGGCGGCGGTTCACGGTGGTTGCCATCTTCCAGTCGGGACTGTACGACTTCGACGCGCAATGGGCGTTTACCGCGCTTCCCTCGGCCCAGAGAGCTCTGGGGGCCGGCCGGCGGGTCTCGGTGATCGAGTGCCGGCTGGAGGATATCTACCAGGTCGAGCGCGTCGCTCTGCAAATCAGGCAGGCCCTGGGCGAAGGCTTCGAGACCATCGACTGGAAGGAACTGAACCGTCCCGTCTTCGAGGCGTTGCGCCTGGAGAAGCTGGTGATGGTCATCACCATCGGGCTGATTGTCTTTGTGGCCGCATTGAACATCATCACGACGCTTACCATGATGGTCATGGAAAAGACCCGGGACATCGCCGTGCTGATGTCCATGGGAGCCACCCGCGAAGCCGTCCGCAAGATCTTTGTCTTTCAGGGGGTGACCATCGGGATCGTCGGTTCTTTCTGGGGGCTGACCCTGGGCTATGCTCTCTGCTGGATTTGCGACCGGTACCGGTTGATCCGGTTGCAGGCCGATATCTATTCCATGACCCACGTTCCCTTCAACCTGTCGGTGACGGACGGAGTCGTGGTGGCGGCCTCCGCCATCCTGGTCAGCTTTCTGGCGACCCTCTATCCCTCGGGGCGGGCGGCGGAATTGAATCCGGTGGAGGCGTTGCGCCATGAGTAGCGATGCGTCCCGGCCGGCACCGGGGAAAACCGCCCAATCGGCCCATAGCTCCCACACCCGGCGGGAGTCCGGCGCCCCGCCGGCCGACTCCGTTGTCGATTCTCCGGGCTCCCCACCTGCCGTCGAAGTCCGGGACCTGGACAAGTTCTATTTCATGCCGGGCCAGCGCCTGGAAGTGCTGAAGGGGCTGAGCCTGACGGCCGGTCCGGGAGAACTGGTCGCCGTGGTCGGCCAGTCGGGTTCCGGCAAGAGCACGCTGCTCCACATCCTGGGCGCCCTGGACCGTCCCACGAGCGGGTCGGTTCGATTCGGAGGGGTCGACCTGCAGGATCTGGATGCGGACGGCCTGGCCCGATTCCGCATGTCCTCGGTGGGGTTCGTCTTTCAGTTTCACCACCTGCTTCCGGAGTTCTCGGCGCTGGAGAACGTCAGCATGCCGCAGAGGATTTCCGGCGCCTACCGGGACGAGCGGGCAGGGAGGGAAATGCTTGCCCTGGTGGGTCTGGAAACGCGGCTGCATCATCGTCCGGGGGAGTTGTCGGGGGGCGAGCAGCAGCGGGTCGCCATCGCCCGGGCGCTGGTCAATCGGCCTCGATTGGTGCTGGCCGACGAGCCCACCGGAAACCTCGATAGCCGAACAGGGACAAGGGTTTTCGAGCTTTTTCGCCAGATCCAGCGCGCCAAAAAACATACTTCCATCGTTGTCACGCACAATGCTAGAATAGCCTCCAAGTGCGACCGAATTCTGAAGCTGGAGAACGGCTGCCTGGAAGCCGTCAGCGGTACTCATGTTTGAGAGATACACCGAAAAAGCCAGAAGGGTGATCTTCTTCGCTCGGTACGAAGCCAGCCAATTCGGAAGCCCCTCCATCGAGACCGAACACCTGCTCCTGGGCCTGATGCGGGAGGACAAGAGCCTCACCAATCGCTTCCTGCGCTCCCACTCTTCCATCGATTCCATCAAGAAGGATATCGAGGGACGAACCATTATTCGGGAAAAGGTGCCGACGTCGATCGACCTTCCCCTGAGTACGGAATGCAAGCGAATCCTCACCTTTGCGGCCGACGAGGCTGAACGGCTGCGCCACCGGCATATCGGAACCGAACACCTGCTGTTGGGGATTCTCCGCGAAGACAAGTGCCTGGCCGCGGAGATCCTGCGCGAACGCGGGCTGAAGCTGACCTCGATCCGCGAGGAACTGAGTCGCACCCACTCCGAAAAGCCCGTGGTCAGCCGGTCCAAGGAAACGCCGCTGCTGTCGGAATTCAGTCGGGATTTGACCCAGTTGGCCATTGAGAGCACCCTGGATCCCCTGGTGGGGCGAGATAATGAGATCGAGCGGGTGATCCAGATCCTCTGCCGGCGCACCAAGAACAATCCGGTTCTGATCGGCGAGCCCGGCGTCGGCAAGACGGCCATCGTCGAGGGCCTGGCCCAGCGAATCGTCGAGAACGAGGTGCCCAGCTATCTGGCCGACAAGCGAATTCTGGCTCTCGATCTTTCCCTGATCGTGGCCGGCACCAAGTACCGGGGCCAGTTCGAGGAACGGCTGAAGACGATCATGAAGGAGCTGATCGAGAACCGGAACGCGGTCGTGTTCGTGGACGAGCTGCATACCCTGGTGGGCGCCGGTTCTGCAGAGGGATCGCTGGACGCCGCCAACATTCTGAAGCCGGCATTGAGCCGCGGCGAGATCCAGTGCATCGGCGCCAGCACGCCGGGAGAGTTCCGCAAGTCCATCGAAAAGGACAGGTCCCTGGAAAGACGGTTTCAGGCCGTCAAGGTCCCGCCTCCAACGGAAGAGGAGGCGGTGCGTATTCTCAACGGGGTCAAGGAGCGCTACGAAAAGTTTCACATGCTGAGCTACGACTCGGCGGCTATCGAAACCGCCGTCTATCAAGCCAATCGCTACATCCCCGATCGTTTCCTGCCGGACAAGGCCATCGATCTGATCGATGAGGCCGGAGCCAGGGTCAAGCTGCGCCAGGACAGCCTTCCCAAGGAGATGACGGAGATACAGAAGAAGATCAAGGTGATCGTGGCCCGCATGGAATCGGCCATCTCCA
>JAPOZE010000343.1:0-7823 GCA_026706225.1 Acidobacteriota bacterium | reverse complement strand
TGGCCCGCTCCCTGGCGCACTTCCTGTTCGGCACCGAGAAGGCCTTGATCCGATTCGACATGTCGGAGTACATGGAGAAGCACTCGGTGTCCAAGTTCATCGGTTCGCCTCCGGGCTACGTGGGGTATGAAGAGGGCGGGCAACTGACCGAGCGGGTCAAGCGGGCGCCCTATTCCATCATCCTGCTCGACGAGATCGAAAAATCCCATCAGGATCTGTTCAACATTCTGCTCCAGGTTTTCGAGGACGGACAGCTTACCGACGGGCTCGGCAACACGGTCGACTTCAAGAACACCATCATCATCATGACCTCCAACCTGGGGGCCCGGTTCCTGGAGAAGAAACATCAGCTCGGATTTCACGGCACCAACCGGGAGGTCAACGAGGCCAGGATGGAGGAGATGGTTCTCTCCGAGGTCAAAAAGGCCTTCAATCCGGAATTCATCAACCGCCTGGACGAGGTCATCGTCTTCAATTCGCTGACGGATGACGACCTGGAGAAGATCGTCGAGTTGCTGGTGAATCAGATCAATGCCAGCATGGTGGCCAAGAACGTCAAGATCTCCCTGACCCCGGACGCCACGCGTTGGATCCTTGAAAAAACCTGCCATGATCGGTCTTACGGGGCCAGGCCTCTCCGCCGGGCCCTGCAACGGTACGTAGAGGACCCGTTGTCCGAAGCCCTCATTCAGGGAGACGTCGAGCCGGGCTCGGAAATCGAGATTTACGAGGTGGATAAGGGCCTTTACTATCGGGATCTGAAAAAAACAATCATTGAGACCTCTCTGCTATACAAATAATTCCCCCCAATCCGCATCCTACATTCGTTTCTAAGGGCTTCCGGCAAAGATGCGCTTTCTCGTTCAGCCGCGTGGTGGAGGCAGCAATGGGTAAGAAATTCCTCGTTGCGTGCGGGGCGTTCCTGTGGGCACTGAGCGCATGGCAGGGGCAGGCTTGGGCTCAGAAGAGAGAAATCATTGAAAACATAGAGGTGCGAGGAACCAGGCGGGTCCCTCAGGAAACGGTCAAGTTCCACATTCTCTCCAAGCCCAACGACTTTCTGGATCCGGCCCTGCTGCGGCGCGACTTTCGAACCGTTTGGGAGACGGGGTACTTTGACGACGTTCGGATCGACTTGGAGGACGGCGATCGGGGCAAGATAGTGATCATCTGGGTGGAGGAACGGCCCATGATCCGGAGCATCGAATATGAGGGCCTGAAATCGGCCACTCAGACCGAAGTGCTGGAAAAATACCAGGAAGAGAAGGTGGGTATCGGGATCGAAACTCCCTTCGATCCCACCAAGATTCAGCGAGCCATCGTGGTCCTGACCGATCTGCTGGCCGAAAAGGGCCGCCAGTACGCCGAGATCAGCTACAGGACGGAGGATGTCCCGCCCAACTCCAAGCTTCTCACCTTCGTGATCGAGGAAGGGCCCAAGGTCAAGGTGGAGAAGATCAACTTTCACGGCAACACCGTCTACACGGACAAGGAACTGCGCGACTCGATGAAGTTCCTGAAGGAGACCGGGTTCATATCCTTCTGGACCGGCAAGGCCAAGTATGAGAGGCGCCGGTTGGAGGGCTCGCTGGAACTGGGGGTCCGCGCCAAGTACCACGAGAAGGGCCACATCAAGCTGCTGATCAACGAGCCCCGGGTCGAGGTGCGCGACGTGCGACGGTGGTCATGGTTTCCGATTCCCTTCCGGCGCAAGACGAGGAAGCGGGTCTTCATCGACGTCGACCTGGAGGAGAACGACCAGTACCGGGTGGGCGACCTGCAGTTCACCGGCAATACCCTTTTCGAAGACAAGGACCTCCTGAGGGTTCTCGGCATGAGGGAAGGCGAAGTCTTCAACGGAGAGCTGATCCGCGAAGGATTCGAGAACCTCAAGGAGCTCTATGGCTTCAGGGGCTATATCAACTGGACTCCGATCCCCAGGCAGGAAGTGGACGAGGTCGAAAAGGTGGTCAACGTCGTCTTCGACTTCGAAGAAGGCAAGCAGTTCTTCCTGAGGCGCATGGATTTCGTGGGAAACACCACCACCCGGGACAAGGTGATCCGGCGGGAAATCCTGGTGCAGGAAGGCGGGATATTCAACACCCGGTTGTGGGACGTGAGCGTCCTGAGGTTGAACCAATTGGGCTACTTCGACGAGCTCAAGGCCGAGGAGGACGCCGAGATCAAGCCCGACCCCACCTCCGGAGACGACAAGACCGGTGAGGTCGACGTCGTCCTCAAGGTGAAGGAGAAGGGCAAGAATTCGGTCTCCTTTTCGGGAGGCACCAGCGGCTTCGGCGGCAGTTTCATCGGCGCCGGCTACTCCACCAACAACTTCATGGGGCACGGCGAGTCCATCAGCATCCAGGCCCAGGGGGGGACTCGGGCTTCCCAGTATGTCCTCAGCTTCACCGAGCCCTATTTCCGCGATCGGCCCTTGACCACGGGATTTACGGTGTTCCATCGACGCTACAGCTTCCACGAAGCCGACACCCTGGGCTTCTTCAGCGGGCTGGTGCCGCTGGGCTCGGAGCTGTTCTCCCAGAACAGCACCGGGTTCACCACGTTCGCCAGCTACCCGGTGCGGGCCTTCACCCACTTCGGCATGAGCTACGGACTGGACAAGTCCTCCACCGGGTTCACCTCCGATGAGAACCAGGCCTTCTTCAGCGCGCTCTGGCCCGCCGATCGCTTCTCCGGCCGCACGGCTTTCGAAGGCCTGGTGCGCAGCACCATCACCCCGTCGCTCACCTACAACACCGTCAACAACCCCTTCCAGCCCACCAGGGGCAAGAGCTTCTCGCTCTACCTGCAGTTGACCGGGGGACCGCTGCTGGGGGGAGGAGCCAACATCTTCCGGCCCACGGTGGAAGCCAAGTGGTTCAAGCCGGTCAACAAGGGCAGAAACACCATCGGCATGCGCGGCTTGTTCTCCTTCGTCAGCGGTTTCGGCGGCTTGCAGCCTCCCGTCTTCGACCGGCAGTTCATCGGGGGCGAGGACAGCATCCGGGGTTTCGACATTCGCCTCATCACCCCACTGGCTCTGACGACCTTCGAGAGGATCGAAAGGGTGCCCGTGCTCAATCCGGACGGCACCCCCCAGATCGATCCCATCACGGGTCAGGATGTGTTGAGGGACCAAAAGCGCTATTACAGCAGCTTCCAGTTCGTGGGCGGGGACACCCAGGTGGTCTACAACCTGGAGTATCGCATACCCATCATGGGTCCGGTCACGCTGGCGCCCTTTTTCGATATCGGAAGATCCTGGGTCATGAGGCGGGCGGCCCTGACCGTTGCCGACAACTCCACCGCGGGACTGGTGGTGCTGGATGACGGGGAATTCCGGCCCGTCAGAGCCGGGGAGGAAGTGCAGGTCATCCCGGGGACCGACAAGTGGAGGGCCAGCACCGGGGTCGAGCTCCAGATCATCATGCCGGTGGTCAACGCGCCCTTCCGCTTGATTTTTGGATACAACCCCTTGCGGTTCAACGAGTTTGTGCCGAATCCGACCGGAGCCGCCCCGATCCCCATTATCTTCGAAAAGCGCAGCGACGTCAGATTCTCGGTGGGCCGGACCTTCTGAGTCCGGCGCCGCCACTGCCATCCAAGGATACTCCTTCATGAAGCGTTACTTCGGTTTCCTGGTATTGCTGATGGTGTGCGCCCCTCAGGGCGGGCGGGCACAGGAGGTGCCCTTTTCTCCCGGGACCTTTCCGGTCTATTCGCTGGTGAGGCCGGCCACCAACGAGGCTCTGGTGGTGGGTCGCAACTCCGGGGAGCTGTACGTGGTCGACCTGAGCAAGGCGGCGCCTACCTACAAGAGAGTCCCACTGTATGTGGATGGCAACGGCGATCCCTTCCTGGACGGGGAGGGCCGACCCATGCGGGTGATTAATCCCTGGGTGGTGGCGGTGAACGAAGTGACCGGAAAGGCCGTGGTCGTCAATTCCGGGAGCGATAATGTCTCCATCGTCAATCTCAATCACGAGTGCCTGGCCGGCGCCGATGACGACGACGGCATCGTCAGGGAGTGCCGGGCCACTGAAGCCGTGGTTCCGGTCGGATCGGCCGGGTCCGTACCCCGGAGCGTCGCCATCGACACCGAAAACAACATCGCCATCATCGCCCTGGTGAACGCGAACAGCCTGGAGCTGCTGGATCTGGACACCAATACCCCGGTGTTGCCGGCGCCGATCCGCGTCGGGTCCAACCCCATCAGCGTCGCTTACGACCAGAAGAACGACCTGGCCCTGGTGGCCACTCACGGCGACGCCAGCCTGTACATGGTCCGCTACAACCTCGAAAAGAAACTCGCTTCCGTGATAGGAAGTCCCATCTTCCTGGGCAGCGGGCCCCTGGAAGTGGTGATCAGCCAGGAACACGAATTCGCCGCGGTTGCCCTCGGCATCGGCCGGGCCATAGCCGTGCTGAACACCTCCGGCATCCCGACCACTCTGGCGGGGCTGGTGCCCTTGAACACCGCTCCGGGGTCCGTGGCCATCAACCCCGAGACCGGGATGGTCGCCGCCCTGCTGCCCGAGACCAGGACGTTCAGCCTGATCGATCCGGGTTCCCTGCGCAAGCTCACCACCTCGTCGGTTTTCGTGGGCGCCAATCCCACTCACATGTCGGTCAATCCAAACGACAACACCCTTCTGGTGGCCAACCCTCCCCGCGATGCCATCGAGATCGTGTCCATGGGATTCGTTAACTACTTCCCCCTGGTCTCGGACACCTCGCAATTCCGGACCAATCTCGGTATCCGGAACCTGGACGAACAGGAAGCCACGGTGTCCATAAGCTGGGGCAATCAGGAGGGGGAGAGCAGCCGGGAGCGCACGGCCACGGTCGGACCTCGGGGGTTCCTGCAGATCAACAACGTTCTGAGGTTCGTGATGGAGGCCGGCGCCGTCACCAATACCTCGGGCTCGCTGCGGGTGATGTCCGACCGGCCTTTCAACAGCTTTGTTTCCCTGATCGACAACCAGACCCAGGATCCGTCCCTGCAGGTCGGGGTTCCCCGGGGTTCGCCCCGGCTGCTGCTCAGCTCATCCACCAACCAGGGACGTTTCCGGACCCGGCTGGTCATCATGAACCTAGGCAGCCTCAGCGCAGCCGCCCGCATTCGGGCCCGGGACAGGGAGACCGGCGAGGAGACCGGTCTGATGGGGGGCATCCAGATTCCGCCCAACGGATTTCACGTCACCGACGATATTCTCGGCGACCTGGGCCTGGGGAGCAGCTTCGGCCCCCTGGAGATCGATTCCGCCACGGCCCAGCCCATGATCGCGGTGGCGCTGATCACCAGCGCCGAGCGCACCGGGGGGTTCCTGGTGGCCGCCCCGGTCGATCTCCCTCTGGTCACGGCCGAATAGAAGAAATGGCGAGTCCCTTCAAAAATAGGCAAAGGACTGGTAAGCTAGGGCCGCATCATCTGTGTTGAGCAACGCATAAACATCGATAAGGAGTCTGTGTGTCATGACCAGGAAGCATCGAGGGATCATCGCAATCCTGCCTTTTCTTCTGCTTGGCTTGATCGGTCCATTGCAGGTTCGGGGCCAGGAGATGGTCAAGGTGGGAGTCATCCAGATCGACCGCGCCATCGCCGAGTCGGAAGAGGGGAAGGCCGCCATGGCCGATCTGCAGAAGAAGGGACAAGCCAGGCAGGAAGGGCTGGCCAAGCAGCAGAAGGAAATCCAGGATCTGCAGGCGCAGATTCAACGCCAGGGAGCCACCTTGAACCAGGAGGCGCAGGCGACCCTCGGCAGAAACCTGCAAAACAAGCAGATTGCGTTGCAGCGGGCTAACGAAGACTTTCAACGGGAGTTCAATCAACTGCAACAGGACATCATCAGCAGGCTCGGCGCAAAGATACTGGCCGAGGTCCAAAAATACGCGGCGGAGAACAACTTCTACCTGATTCTGAATTCATCCAGCCAGAACAGCCAGGTTCTCTTCAACGACAACTCGGTAGACATCACCTCCGACATCATCAAGCGGTTCAACCTGGCCCAGACCTCCCCGGGCAGTCCCCCCGCGGCCACCCCACCCGCCCAGTAGCGGACAGATCCGTCTGGAACCCGGCGCACCGGAGGGGGACCCCCAGTCCCCTTGCCGGAATGCCTCGTCCTGCCGACCCGGCTGCCAATTCCGCAATGGTTCAGCCTCGTGCAAACCCTCTTGTTGCAGCCGCACTCCCAAGCCCACCCCCAACCTCCCGATCCCGTCTCCCTCGATTTCGACGCCCTTGGTATTCCAAGTGCGCCCGGCTGCCTTGTAACGTGGTGAAAACAAAAGTGCAGTCGAAAGATTCGACAACAATGACTCAAACAAGGCCCGGCCGTCCCCAAAATTGTTGTTGCAATCTCGCGGGGAGTCATTGTAAGTTCTAGCCACTCCCTCCGAGCAACATTCAACAGTTTCCAAACCAGATCTTGCCGAAAGAGAACGGCGGAGGATGCTATGCCGATTGTCTCCGGTGCGTGCCGAATTGCGTCCAATCTTGCCCCTTTTCGCAGGGGTATTCCAACGCTGCTACTGCTGCTTCAAGAGAGTGCCCTGCTGGCTCAGGGGACCGGAACAAGCCCCTGGGTCATGGCCGTCGACGAGTTGTCGAAGACGTTTACGGGGCCGTTGGCGAAGGGGCTGTCACTCATCGCCATCGTGGTTGGCGGCCTGATGTTCGCTTACGGTGAAGGCGGATCCAAGAAAGCCCTGGCCGGCGTCGTATTCGGGCTGGGAATGGCTCTGGGGGCTGCCAATTTCATGAAATGGCTTTTTGGGGTGTGACGGCGAAATGACAGGAAAACGTCGATGGAACGGCTATCCCGTCCTGAGCCGGCCGCTGATGATTCTGGGAGTGGAACGGCGCTGGTTTCTCTTGAGCGCAACGCTGGCCGTGGCGCTCTGGAATGCCGGCGACTCCCTTCTGGCGGCGATCTTTGTGCTGGCATTGCTGCTTGGCGCCGGCCGGCTGGCCTGGAAGCGGGATCCCAACATGCTGGGCTTGCTGCGCGAAGCCGTCCGATCCAAAGTGCGGTACGACCCCGGCAAATGGACGGAAGTGCCCTGGTATCTGGATCTCCGGTAGGTGACCTCGATGAACATGAATTCCGAAGCCGCGGACTATAGCCGATCGGGAGCCCTTGCCGAAGAGATCCCCTATTGGGGGTGGCTTCCGGATGGACAGACCTGTCTCACTCGAGCGGGTGAGCTCGTGACCGCCGGCCGGTTGGCGCCCATGGGGATCGATGGACGGCGTCCCGAACAGTTGGATCGAGTGCTGGATCGCTGGCAGCGGTTGCTGTCCGACATCGGTCCCCGCACCCGGCTCTACTTCTATCTCCTTCGACGCCCCAGTCGGTTGAGTGAGACCCGGCAGCGCGACGGCGACGTCAGCGGGCTTTCCCGGCAGGAGAGAGGCCTGTTTCTGGCAGGCCGGGTCCGGGAGATGCAGACCTTTCTGGTGTGGTGCCACGACCCGCAGTTGAGGTCCGCCGTCCATCGGGAGTCCGGCTGGATGTCCTACGCCCGCAGTTGGCTGGCTCGACGGGGCGGAACCCCCCAGTCGGCCTACCTCTATTCGGCCATTCAAGCCGCGGCCGATGGTTTTCGTCAGATGGTGCAGGCCCATCGGGCCCTGGTGGACGATCTGACCCCCATTGAATTGCTGACTCCCCGGGCCGGATCGCGCCTGTTGAGCGAGTTGATCAACCGTCCCGGTATGCTCTGGGACGGGGCCACCGGAAGCGGGCTCAACTGGCGTCTGGCCCTTTCCGAGCTGGAGGCGGAACGACGCCATCTGCGCCTGGATGGCGAGCCGG